>NZ_JAROKN010000067.1:0-14524 GCF_029455255.1 Arthrobacter vasquezii
CGCGATCAGTTGCGGCTCGGACCCCGGCCGGGCCCGGGATCGTGGCGGCGCAGCGCCCGGCGGTGACTTACACGGCCACAATAGGCAGGATCCTTCCACTTCCGTCGGCAACCACCCTAGGGTGGGGGTACGAGACCGAGCACGGCAATCGCGGAATTGTTCCGGCGGAAGGAAGCTGATGGATTCCAGGGAAGACGAGTGGCGAGGACAGCCCGGCACGCTTCACATGTCGGAGGATCTTTCGGATACCAGGTGCTGGGCGCTGCTGAGTACGCACCAGACGGGCCGGATCGGTTTCCTCCGGAACGGCGCCGTGCAGATTTACCCGGTGAACTATCTGGTGCACGACGGCGCAATTTACTTCCGCACCCGGGATGACGGGGACATCGGCAGTCTGCTCCCCCTCAACGGGTGCGCTTTCCAGGTGGACGAGGTCCGTTCGGAGGCGATGGCCGGCTGGTCCGTGCTGGCCAATGGAACTGCAGACGCCGTGCGCGACGAGGCGCTGCTGACCGAACTCTGGGGGCGCTCAGCAGAGGAACCATGGGCGGGCGGATCGCGGACAACGTTCGTCGGAATTCAGCCCACACAGATCAGCGGCCGCAGTGTCCAGGCAGTCTGAGGCGGAGGAGCCCATGCAAAAATCGTCACTGACCGCCCTGATGCGGCATCAACTCGAGCTCGCCCGCAACGCTTCGAGCGGGCGCAGTGCACGGACAGTATTCGGCGGGCATGAGCAGACCCTGCGCCAGACCATGATCGCCCTCGCTGCGGGCTCGCACCTGGCTGAACATGAGAATCCCGGTGAGGCCACGGTTCAGGTGCTGCAGGGCAGGGTAACGCTACGTGCAGGGGACGTGTCCTGGGAAGGGTCTCCCGGGGACCTGCTGATTGTCCCGCAGGCCCGCCACTCGCTCGAAGCGATCGAGGAGTCGGTTGTTCTCCTGACGGTTGCGAAACTTTCCTGAGTCGCCCGGCTAGCTCACACTCGGGTCCATCACTGTGCCCAGGAACAGCGGCATGCCGGTGTCCTCGTGGAGGATCTGGTAGTGGAAGGGCCGGTCGAACGTAATCTCGACGTCCGGCTCCGCGAATCCGCTCTCGGCCATGCTGATCTGCGTCACGGCAGCGGCGATGGTGCCCTTCTCGGCAACGGTGATGTTCGCCGATTGGGCCGCGCCCTCCACGTAGAGTCCGTCGGCGCTGATGCCGCTGAAGTCGGGCGTCCTGCCCATCGCCTCCTTCAGTCCCATGGTGGTGAGCACCTCCTTGAGATCCAACTCAGAGGTGTGGTCCCACGAAGGCAGCGTCAGCGCCACCAGTTCTTCACCGGCGTCGTCCATCTTCCCATTGGCCTCCGCGAGGGCAGCCTCGCCCAGGACCGGGTTTGAGCCTTCCTCCGGCAGGAGCAATCGCATCACGAACCCGTTGTGATAGGGCAGGTCAACGCCCTGCCAGCTGCCGCCGTCGACGTACTTCAGCGGGAGCACCGCGTGCATCAGAGGGGTCTGGATCACGCTGCCGCTCGTCCTGAAAGGTCCGGTCTGCGTGCTTTGGGGGTCGAATGGGTCGGCCCAGGCCGCTGCGAAGTACACGGTGTTGATGATGTTGAGGCGGGTGTCCGGCGTCGGTTCCAGTGGTACTTCTTCAATCCGCCCGCCGGTGTGCTGCTTCACCCACGCGTTCATTGCATCGAGTGCGTCACCGCTGGGGTAATCCACGGGGTACACACCGGCGCCGAAGTGCTGGGCGAGAGGTTCCAGGAAGTCATCCTCGAGCACGAGGGCCTCCGCCGGGAATAGCCCGTTCGCCAGGTGCAGCAGGGGTTCTTCCGGCGGTTCTTCATCATCGACCGTGGCGGGATCGCCATCATATGCGGCCCAGTTGGTGAGCAGCGCGTTCATCGCCTCGTCCCGGTTTTCCGCCGGGAAGGCGAGAACGGAGTCCAACTCTTCCGCCGTCGTCGTTCCTGCTCCGATCCTCAGCATGGCAAGGGCCGCGAGCGCGCTGACGGGGCTGGTGACCTGGTTGCCCTCGGGATCTGCGGCAAGCATTGCTGCGCCGAGCCGGTAGGAGGAGTCGCGGAGGGCTGCGACGGCGTCGGGATGATCTGTGAGCAGAACGGTTTCCCGCTCCACATCGGCGATCCGCTGTTCTGGCAGCGCCGGTGATCCGCAACCGGTCAGCACCAGCATTCCGGCGGCCAAAATGGAGGTGAGGAGGCGTTTCGGAATGGTGCCCATGGCTGTCTCCCTTGAGTGAACCGCCGGACTTCAAACGTAGGGCACCATTGGGGCCGGCCTCCAGCAGGGCCGGAACACAATCCGGTCACGATCCCGCTGAACTATGGACAGCTCTGTGGCCGTGGGCGATAACGTGCCGTTAGGCTCTACGGGTGATCAACGAGACTTCCACCGCACACCTGACCGCTGAGGCACCCACCCGCGCCCAGACGGCCATCGACGCCGTTGCCGAGGCCTATACGGAGATGCTGCTGCAACTCGATCCCGGGTTTGCCACCCAGCTTGGCTTGCCGGGACACGAGACCGAATACCGCGACTACTCGCCCGCCGGGCTGGAGGCCTTCGCAGAGGCCACGAGGGAAACCCTCGGCCGCCTTGATGACCTCGAACCTACCGACGAGGTCGACGCCGTCACCCTCGATGCGATGCATGAACGCCTCGGGTTGGAACTGGAGATCCACGAGACGGGCCTGAACCTCGCGGACCTGAACAACCTGGCCTGCCCGGCGCAGGAAATCCGCATGATCTTTGATCTCATGCCCACTGACACCGCTGAGCAGTGGCATCACATTGCCGGCAGGCTCTGCAATGTGCCGGACGCCATCGGCGGGTACATCACTTCACTCCGCGAGGGCAAGAACCGCGGCATCCTGCCCGCAGCGCGCCAGATCCGCATCGTCATGGAACAGACCAACGCCTACGCTGCGGACGGCGGCTACTTCGATGAATACGTCAGCGGCGCAACCATGGAGAACGACGGCGGCCTTCCGGACTCCGTACTAACGGAACTCGCCGCCGGCTGCGAGGCCGCACGCAACGCCTACCGCCACCTCAGCACTTTCCTCGAGGAGGAACTGCTGCCCGAGGCTCCGGAGAAGGACGCGGTGGGCCGTGAGCGCTACTCGCTGATGTCACGCCAGTTCCTGGGTGCGGCGGTAGACCTCGAGGAGACCTACCAGTGGGGCGTCGAGGAACTGGACCGGCTGATTGCCGAGCAGGAGTCCGTCGCCAACGAGATCAAGGAAGGCGCATCCATCGAGGAAGCCATGCGCATCCTCGATGAATCGCCCGAGCGCCAGTTGCAGGGCACCGATGCGCTGCAGGCCTGGATGCAGGGACTGTCCGACCGCGCTGTCCGGGAGCTTGCCGGTGTGCACTTCGACATCCCGGACATCATGCGCACCATCGAATGCATGATCGCTCCCACCAAAGAAGGCGGAATCTACTACACGGGTCCCAGCGACGACTTCGCCCGCCCGGGCCGCATGTGGTGGTCGGTTCCGGAGGGTGAGGACACCTTCACCACGTGGAAGGAAACCACCACGGTCTACCACGAGGGCGTTCCGGGACACCACCTGCAGATCGCCACGGCAACCTTCCAACGCGGGCTCCTGAACTCCTGGCGCCGCAACGCCGTCTGGGTTTCCGGGCACGGCGAGGGCTGGGCGCTGTATGCGGAGCGGCTCATGGAAGACCTCGGCTACCTGAATGATCCGGGAGACCGCCTTGGGATGCTGGATGCCCAGCGGATGCGCGCGGCCCGCGTGGTCTTCGACATCGGCGTCCACCTCGAGCTAGAAATTCCGGAACGTTGGGGCTCCGGTACCTGGACCCCGGACAAGGGGTACGAGTTCCTGAAGAAGAACATCGCCATCAGTGAGGGCCAGTTGAATTTCGAGTTCAACCGCTACCTCGGCTGGCCGGGACAGGCGCCCTCCTACAAGATCGGTCAACGCCTCTGGGAGCAGATCCGCGACGAGGTGAAGCAGCGTGAAGGTGAGTCCTTCAACCTGCGGGACTTCCACACCCGAGCGCTCAACCTCGGCTCGGTCGGTCTCGACACGCTCCGCCGGGCGCTGCTCAGCTAGTCCCCGCTGGTCCCCCAGCGTTGAGTTGGCAGGGCACACTCTGTATTAAGGTTCAGCAGGGTGTGTCCTGCCAACTCATTTAGTTCAGGATGAAACATTTCGCAATAAGCAATTTGTTTGTTAGAGGAACGAACCTACTGTTCTCGGGTGACTTCAGAAACTTCCGCTCCGGCGTCCCGCAGGCTGCCCCGCTGGGCTACCTCCTTCGGACCGCAAATCATCGCTGCCCTCATCGTTGGCCTGGCGCTCGGCCTCGTGGCCAAGTACTCCGGCCACACCGAAGGAACTCCCACCGCCCTCGGCACAACCCTCGCGACCATCGGCTCAAGCTACGTCGCGCTCCTGAAGGCCGCCGTCGTACCCCTGATTTTCACCGCAGTGGTGAGCTCGATCGCCAACCTCCGCGCTGTCCACAATGCTGCACGCCTGGCTGGACAGACGCTGCTCTGGTTCGCCATCACCGCGTTGATCTCTGTGGTGATCGGCATCGGGCTTGGAACAATTTTCCAGCCCGGTGCAAACACCAACGCGGCGCCTCCGAGCGAGTACACCGGCCGAACCGGTGATTGGTGGGCGTTTTTGACCGGACTCATTCCCGCAAACTTCCTTGGCCTGCAGGCCTCGTCCAGCGTGGACGACGCCGGCGCCGTCACCACTGGACTCAGCTTCAACGTGCTGCAGGTCCTGGTGGTCGCCGTCGCCATCGGCATTGCCGCACTGAAGGTGGGCAAGCCGGCCGAACCGTTCCTCGCTCTCAATGCCTCCGCTCTCGCCGTCATCCAGAAGGTGCTGTGGTGGATCATCCGGATTGCACCGATCGGCACCGTCGGCCTGATCGGCAAGGCCGTTGCTGTCTACGGCTGGGACACCATCGGTTCACTCGGCAAGTTCACGCTCGCCATCTACGTTGGTCTTGCGCTGGTGCTGTTCGCCGTCTATCCCGTACTGATCCGCGCCAACGGTCTATCCGTGAAGCAGTACTTCTCCGGCGCATGGCCCGCCATCCAGCTGGCTTTCGTCTCCCGCTCGTCCATCGGCACCCTTCCGCTGACCCAGCGGGTGACCGAGCGCAACCTCGGCGTACCGCGCAGCTACGCATCCTTCGCCGTGCCGCTCGGCGCTACCACCAAGATGGACGGCTGCGCCGCGATCTACCCCGCCATCGCAGCGATCTTCGTGGCCCAGTTCTTCGGCATCCAGCTGGACTTCGGGCAGTACGTACTGATTGCAATGGTTTCCGTACTGGGATCGGCTGCGACCGCGGGCACTACGGGCGCCGTCGTCATGCTTACCCTGACGCTGTCCACGCTGGGACTGCCGCTCGCCGGCGTCGGACTTCTGCTTGCCGTCGACCCGATCCTGGACATGGGCCGAACCGCGGTGAATGTTGCCGGCCAGGCGCTCGTCCCGACGATCGTCGCGAAGCGGGAAAGCCTCCTCGACACGGAGCTCTACAACGCAAAGCGCACTGGGGATCCGTTCGTGGATGACACCCCGAGCTCTGACGCAGCGCCTGAGCTCGCGGGGGCCAAGGCCTAACCACCGTCGTTGAGTTGGTAGGACACACCCCTCATGAACCTTCGTAAGGGGTGTGTCCTGCCAACTCACGGGTGTTTGTAGGAGCTCCGGGAACACTAGGCTGGTTCGCATGACCCTCCGGCTGATCCTCGCTTCCGCATCCCCCGCACGCACGAAACTCCTCACCGAGGCGGGCATCGCGCATACGGTCACGGTGTCCGATGTCGACGAGGACGCCGTCACAGCCGCACATGGCTCGCCGAGTCCGTACGACACCGCCCAGCTGCTGGCACGCGCCAAGGCCGAGGCCGTTGCAGCGCTTCCCGAAGCGCGCGGCGCCCTGGTGATCGGCTGCGATTCGGTGTTCGAGTTCGAGGGCGAGGCGCACGGCAAACCGTATGAGGCGCAGGTTGCCAGGGAGCGCATCAAGCGCATGTCCGGCTCCTCCGGAACACTCCACACCGGCCACTGGCTCGTGGACACCCGGGAAATGAACGACGGCGGATCAGGCACCGCGGTGGGCGCAGTCGCCTCCGCTGAGGTTCACTTCATGCCGTTGGATGACGCCGAGATCGAGGCTTACATCGCAACCGGTGAGCCGCTGAACTGTGCCGGCTCCTTCACAATCGACGGACGCGGCGGGGCCTTCATCCGCAAGGTCGACGGTGACCCACACGCCGTCGTCGGGCTCAGTGTCTCCACGCTGCGCGAGCTGCTCCGCGCTGCAGAAGTGAGCATCACCGATGTTTGGCAGTAGCAGCGCTTTGTAGCTTCCCTACAAATAATCCCTGCCCAACACGGGGAATCGGCATGGTTTATGGGCAGTAGCAACAAAACCACGCTAGGCTCCCAACAGATCAAAGGAGCCCCTAACCCATGAGCGAGTCGATGTCCGCACCTGCCGCGCCCGTGACCAAAGTCCTGATTGCCAACCGCGGCGAGATCGCGGTGCGTGTGATCCGGGCGGCCCGTGATGAAGGTATCGCCTCGGTCGCCGTCTACGCCGAGCCGGACCGGGACGCGCTGCATGTGCGCCTGGCCGATGAGGCGTTTGCGCTGGGCGGCAACACCGCTGCCGAGTCCTATCTGGTCATGGACAAGATCCTCGACGCGGCCGCACGCAGCGGTGCGGATGCCATCCACCCTGGCTACGGTTTTCTGTCCGAGAACTCCCAGTTTGCGCAGAGAGTGATCGACGCCGGACTCACCTGGATTGGCCCCTCCCCCTCATCGATTGCGCAACTCGGTGACAAGGTGCAGGCCCGCCACATCGCTGAGAAGGTCGGTGCACCGCTGGTTCCCGGCACCAAGGATCCCGTCGATTCGACCCAGGAAGTCCTCGACTTCGCCGATGAGTTCGGCCTGCCGCTGGCGATCAAGGCTGCCTATGGCGGCGGTGGACGCGGCATCAAGGTGGTACGTGACCGCGATGAGATTCCCGAGGCCTACGAATCGGCGGTACGTGAGGCAACTGCGGCGTTCGGTCGCGGCGAGTGCTTCGTGGAACGCTTCCTTGACGCGCCCCGCCACGTCGAAACTCAGTGCCTCGCGGACGCACACGGCAATGTCGCTGTCATCTCCACCCGCGACTGCTCCCTGCAGCGCCGCAACCAGAAATTGGTGGAGGAGGCCCCTGCGCCGTTCCTGTCCGAAGACCAGAACCGCCGGCTGTATGAGGCGTCGAAGGCCATCCTGAAGGAGGCCGGATATCAGGGTGCGGGTACGTGTGAATTTCTGGTCGGTCAGGACGGCACTATCTCGTTCCTCGAGGTCAACACGCGTCTGCAGGTTGAGCACCCGGTCTCTGAAGAGGTCACCGGTATTGACCTGGTGCGAGAGCAGTTCCGCCTTGCCCGCGGCGAGGAGCTCGGCTATTCCGACCCCGAGATCCGCGGCCACTCCTTCGAATTCCGCATCAACGGCGAGGACGCCGGCCGGAACTTCATGCCCGCGCCCGGGACCGTTCAGACCCTGAAGCTTCCCACCGGACCCGGCGTCCGTGTGGACTCCGGGATCGAGGCAGGCGAGACTATCGGCGGCAACTTCGATTCGATGCTCGCCAAGCTCATTGTCACCGGCGCTACCCGCAGGCAAGCCCTCGAGCGGTCCCGGCGTGCGCTGGCGGAAATGCAGATTGACGGCATGCCGACCGTCCTGCCGTTCCACGCCGCCGTGGTCAGCGACCCGGCTTTTGCGCCCGAGTCCGGAACCTTCTCGGTGCACACCCGCTGGATCGAGACTGAGTTTGCCAACACCATCGCGCCGTGGACTCCCGACGGCGGTGCTGCGGCGCCGGCTGATGACGACGACACCCGCCAGCGCGTGACCGTTGAGGTAGGCGGCAAGCGACTGGAAGTTGTGCTTCCCGCTTCCCTCGGAGTCGCCACCGGCAGAGCCGCAGGCAAAGGGGCAGGCAAGCCCGGGAAACCAAAGAAGGTTGCCCGCTCACGGGCAGGTGCGGCCTCCGGTGCCGGCGGCGATGACCTCACGTCCCCCATGCAGGGCACCATCGTGAAGGTGGCAGTCCAGGACGGCGACGTGGTGTCCGAGGGCGATCTCATTGTGGTGCTCGAAGCCATGAAAATGGAGCAGCCGCTGACGGCCCACAAGGCAGGAACGCTCTCCGGTCTGACGGCGGTGCCCGGAGACACTGTGTCCGCCGGCGCGGTCATCGCGGCGATCAACTAGATTTACCGCCTATATGCGATCGAGACCGTAAACCTGTCCCCTGGCGGACAGCACCTTCCGATCAAGCTTTTCCAGCGATAGACTGCTTATCTGGAAAAAATGGAAGAGGTGGTCTTTCCCGTGAGTACAGCACTTCCCGAACGGTTATCCGCTGAAGCCGAACAGGCTATCGCCAATATGCATAAGAGCATGGCGGCCCTTGGCGCCGCCGTTTCGGCGGTGGAGGTCCCGGTGTCTCCGCAGATGGCCCGCGGTGTACAGGCCACCGAGAATGCCTGGCGCGAGATCGAAGCAGAGTTCGGAATGCTCACCGGGGCCGAAGTCGCCGAACTGCTGGGCTCTCGTTCCAGCAGCCCCACTGGATATGCCACTGACAAGCGGCGCGCCGGGAAGCTGATCGGTGTCCGCCGCCGCAACGCATTCCACTACCCGGCGTTTCAGTTTGATCGGACGGAAGGCACGGTGCTGCCCGTCATCCCCGAGCTGCTGATGGTTGCCAGGAAGTACGGCAAAACGCAAGAGGGTTTGGCGCAGTGGCTGTGCGCGCCAACTGGCCAACTCGACGGTGACCGGCCGGTCGATCATCTGCACCAGGCTTCCCTGGTCCTCGAAGCAGCTGAAAACCATTACGGGGTGGAGTGGTAACGGGGCCGAAGGGCGCCTTCAACCCGCAGAGTTTTGAGCTCGAGTCCTCGTCGGAGCTCTACCGGGTGTTCAGCAATCGATCAGGCCGTCTCGCGAACGTCTTCAACCCTGGCATGGGCCGACCAACTCGCTTCGCATTCTTCGGCGATCCTGTCGTCCCGGTGCTTTATGCAGCCCAAACTCAGCAAGCGGCAGTCTGCGAAACGCTGCTGCACGATGTTCCGGTCGACGGTGGGATGATCAACCACGACGACTACGGCGACCAGGTCATGGCCCGGCTCATCGTGGCCCGCGACCTGAATTTGGCCTCTTTCATGGGGACGGGGCTGCGTCGGCTCAAGGTGGAGGAAACGGATGTCACCGCAACACCGGCTTCCAGGTATGGAGAGACTGTGACTTGGGCCAAGGCAGCTCATGGGGCAGGTTACGACGGAATGGTGTGGATGAGTCACCGCTGCAACACCGACCGAGCCTTCGTCTTCTTCGGCGACCGTGTCAGCTACACCGACCTCCACATCGATCCAGATTTCGCCCGGGTTTTTGAACTTGGTCCTGACCGTGCCTGGCTCTCCGATTTCTGCGCCCCACTCCACGTGGACGTTCGCTGGTAGGGAACGGTTGCGCATATGCGGTGACACAGGATCTCCCCCGGATCCGGGCTAGTCGTCGCTGCTACGGCCGCGGCCGCGGCCCTTGCCGCCGTCGTCATCATCGTCGTCATCGTTAGCGGCGTCGTTCGCATCATCATCGTCTGCGTCGTTCGCGGGGTCGGCGCCAACGGGGACCGGGACGCTCCGGTTACCCGCACCGCCGTTTGATGAGCTGCCGACGTCGGAACCGCTTCCCGAGGATCCGCTGCCCGAAGAATCCTGAGCGTCGCCTTCCGGCTCGCCCGCCTCCGGGGTGTCGGTGTTCAAGCTCGGGACCGGCTCGGGCGTTTCCGGCGAAGCAGGCGCCAGCGAAGGCTCCGGGTCCGTTGATGGAGCAGGTTCGGCGGTTTCGACGGGTTCGGGATTGGCAGGTACCGGCACGGCAGGTACGACCGGCACGGCAGGGCCGGCGACGGGCTGCGGCAGGTCCGACGCTGCGGGCGCCGCACCGGAGCTCACCAGCCGGTCGATGAGCTGCTCGATCCGCTGCAGGATCATCACCGCTCGGTCACCGGAAATCTCCCCGTTGATTTGCGCAGTCCGCACCCTCGAGGCGAGCCCATGAGCAGCGGCTACGGCATCTGAGGTGTCCCCGCGGGCTGTGAGGACGGCAATCCCCTGCACTTCGGACTGCAGTTCCTGGGCAACGTCGGCCGCAATCGGTGGCGCAGAACACCCACTGAACGTGAGGAACGCGGACACGATCAGCGCGCTGAGACCGGCACGCAGGTTCACGGCTGGACGCTTTCATACAGGCTATCGAGCATTGCGCCTGTGCTGCCGGGCACGGTGGGCAGCGGAGTCGGCCCCGGCCCGGCATTGACGTCGAAGACAGTGAACAGGACGGCAAGCGTCAACCCCACCAACACGACGACGGCGGCCAGCGCACGGGCGCGCAGCCTCACCTTCGCTGCCGCTCGTCGGCGCGGAGGCTCAGGGCGGGATGCCGTCTCCACATCGAAAGACTCGAGCGTGCGGTGACCGGACGGCCGCTGCGCCGGACTCGGGGGCAAGCTCCGCGACGTGGTGGCCGCGGATCGATCTGCGGCTGGCACGGCGGCGGCCGATTCGGCGGGAGCAGGTTCGACGGTTCCTGGCTCGACTGTGCCTGACTCGACGACGGCCGGCGCATCAGCGCCGTCGGTCGCGACAGCGACTTCGCTCCCGGCAGCGAAAGGCTGCGCCGTCGTCGTCGTCGTTTCTTCAGTACCCGTTCCGGCAGCGAGTCCGGCAGGAAATCCTGCGCCCACGGAAGGGACGTCGATGGCATCGAGGAGCCGCACCACCTCGGTTGCGGTGGGACGCTCAAGCGGATTATCCAACGTCATCCTGGTGAGCAGGCGGTGCCAGCCCTCCCCAAAGCACTCAGGGATCGCCGGCGGGCGGCTCAACCGGGCAAGCGCGCTCTCCAGTCCGGTGCCGGGGAAGGCCGGCTCGCCGGTGAGGCATTCGATCAGCAGGAGGCCGAGTGCGTAGATGTCGGTCGGGGTGCCTACCCGGTCTCCGCGTGCCTGCTCCGGACTGAAGTAGGTTGCGGTGCCGATGAGGCTTCCTGTGGCGGTGACCCGGCTGCTCTCGAAGAACCGTGCAATGCCGAAGTCCGTGAGCAGAAAGCTGAACATCCCGGAGGATGTCTCGCCGTAGCGGGTGAGGACGTTCGAGGGCTTGATGTCGCGATGCACTATGCCCTGGCCGTGGATGTACTCAAGGGTGCGGGCGATGTCCCGGCCGGCCGTCGTCGTGCTGTGGATCGGCAGTGCGCCATCCCTCAGGACTGCGCCGAGGTCCGGGCCCTTGATGTACTCCATGACGAGGTAGGACGGTTCCAGCCTGGCGCACTCGGCGTCCATGTCCAGGACGCGAACCAGGCCGGGGTGGTGGAGGGCGGCCAGCATGCGCGCCTCGCCGGACCCGCGCGCGACACCCTCGGCAGAACCGCGGCGGAACATCTTCACCGCAACATCCCGGTGCAGGCGGGTATCCCGTGCGCGGTAGACATCGGCCATGCCGCCGGCGCCGATCACGCGGTCGAGGACGTACCGTCCGCTCGCGAGCGTTTCCTGATTCATGCCAATTCGCTCCCGCTAGAGAAGGTAAGCCTGTGGATCATTCTGGCCGAGGCGCCCTGCGGAAAACTTGGGAAGTGAGCCCATGCAAAAGGCTCCCGTCCAACCCTTGCAGGTGAACGGGAGCCTTGAAATTGCGGTTCGGGTTAGGCGATGTTGTTCTCGTAGTCGTTGTCCCGGGTTTCACGGGTGAGCCACAGAGCAATGAAGGTCAGCACAGCGGCAGCGCTCAGGTAGAGGCCCACCAGGAACGTGCTGCCGTCCGCCGCCTGCCACAGCGCAATAGCAACGAACGACGCCGGTGCCGCCCCGATCACGCTGGACAGGTTGTAGGCCACCGCGGACCCGGTATAGCGGACGTTCGCGGGGAACAGTTCGGGCAGGATCGCGGCCATGGGTCCGAAGGTAAGGCCCATGAGGATGAAGCCGATGATCAGCAGCGCCATGGCGCCCATGGTTCCGGCACCGAAGAGCGGAACCCAGGTCAGGCCGAAGATTGCAATACCGGTAGTGACGGCCAGCAGCATACGACGGCGGCCGAACTTCTCCGCCAGCGGTCCGGACACGAGGGTGAAGATTCCGAAGAACACGACGCCGATGATCAGCATCCAGAGGAAGTCACCGCGGGCAATTCCAAGACCCGGCACAAAGGCGTCCGGGTTGAAGGGCTTGCCTGCCGCTTCCGCCGCTGCGGAAGCCGTTTCCACCGAGGCCGGCGAGGTGCCGAAGGTCAGCGTGAAGGAGGTCATCAGGTAGAACAGAACGTAGGTGGCGAACATGATGAACGTGCCGAGGAGCAGCGGACGCCACTGCTTCGTGAATACCGAGGCCAGCGGCAGCTTGACGACCTTGCCCTTGTCCAGCACCTGCTGGAATGAGTGGCTTTCGATCAGCTTCAGCCGGACGTACAGCCCAACAATGACGAGCACCGCGCTGGCGATGAACGGAACACGCCAGCCCCATGCCATGAACGCTTCGGGTGAGAGGGTGGCGTTGAGGACGACGAACAGCAGGTTGGCGAGGATGAAGCCGATCGGTGCGCCAAGCTGGGGGAACGTGCCGTAGACGGCCCGCTTGCCCTTGGGGGCGTTCTCCGTGGCGAGCAGCGCTGCGCCGCTCCATTCGCCGCCGAGTGCGAGGCCCTGGAGGAAACGCAGCAGGACGAGCAGGGCCGGGGCCAGGAAAATCCAGCCTGGGTTGTCCTTGGCAACCGGCAGGACACCGATGAGGAAGGTAGCAATACCCATCGTCAAAAGCGACGCCACCAGGGTGCCCTTGCGCCCGATCCGGTCCCCGAAGTGCCCGAAGAGGATGGACCCAAGCGGACGAGCAACAAAGGCAACGCCGAAGACCGCGAAGGACTGGAGCAGCGCATTGGCGGGGGTGGAGTCGGGGAAGAAGAGCGCCGGGAACACCAGCACCGACGCCGTGGCGTAGATGTAGAAGTCGTAGAACTCGATGGTGGTGCCGATGAGGCTGGCGAAGATAACGCGACCACGAGAGTTCAGGGGCTTTGTTGCCGCCGGCTCCACGGTCGAAGATGACGATGACATGGTTGCTTGCTTTCTCGAAGACGGCCGTCGAGGAAACCGAAAGCCGGAGTATTTGGTGCCTATCAATCTCATCACCGGAACCGAAGCGTGAGATAACCCGTCCACATAGTGGACGGGTTATCTCACCCCATCGGGAACTTTTGCGCACCTTCGGTGGATTCCGACGGCGTCGAAGTCACCGGAGCTGCGCAAATCTTCCCGTTCGCGGATAGCCGGATGTCACATCCCGTTTACACGCAGCGCCCAGAGTCGAAACGCGCCTTTCCTAGTGTGGCGGTACTGCTCCTTGAATGAAAGGTTCACCATGAGCGTTGACCGCGCAGTTTCCCCGGATATTCCGACGACGACGCCCGGCGGAGCGCTTGCTCAGCGTCCGGGCCTTGCTCAGCGTCCGGGCGTTGCTCAGCGTCCGGGCCGCTGGATCGACAACTGGAATCCTGAGGACGCCGAGCAGTGGGAGTCCGGTGGAAAGGCGATTGCCCGCCGCAACCTGCAGTGGTCCATTGTCTGTGAGTTCCTCGGCTTTGTGGTGTGGCAGCTCTGGTCCATTGTGGTAATTTACCTGCCGGCTGCCGGCTTCAACTTCACCACCTCGCAGATCTTCTGGCTGATCTCGATGCCCAGCCTCGTCGGCGCTACCCTGCGTATTCCCTATACCTTCATGGTGCCGCGCTTCGGCGGCAGGAACTGGACGATCGTCTCGGCGCTCCTGCTGCTGATTCCATCGGTTGGCCTGGCGGTCGCGGTGGGCAATCCGGACACACCGTTCGGAGTACTCCTCGGCATTGCGGCGCTTGCCGGCTTTGGCGGCGGCAACTTCGCAAGCTCGATGGCGAACATCACCTTCTTCTACCCGGTCCGCGAAAAGGGCTGGGCGCTGGGACTGAATGCCGCGGGCGGGAACCTGGGCGCCGCCGTCGCGCAGTTGGTGGTTCCGCTGGTGATTGCAGCGGGTGCCGCCGCGACGCTGAATCTGCCGCTGGCGGGCTGGATCTGGGTGCCGCTGATTCTCGTTGCCGCGTTCGGCGCGTGGAAGTACATGGACAACCTGTCCAGCGCGAAGTCCGACCTCGCCGGCTCCCTCGCCGCCCTGCGCGAACCGCACCTGTGGATTATGGCGTTCCTGTATATCGGCACGTTCGGCTCATTCATCGGGTTCTCCGGAGTCTTTCCCAAGCTGATCCTCGATTCGTTCCCGGAGTTCTCCACCTTTGCGCTGGGGCCTGCTGCGCTCTCGCTGGCGTTCCTCGGTCCGCTGGTCGGCTCGCTCGCGCGGCCCTACGGCGGCCGGCT
>NZ_JAROKN010000068.1:0-14055 GCF_029455255.1 Arthrobacter vasquezii
GGCGAGCCACCGCAGCTTCGTCGCGGTCAGCGACGCCACCGGGACGGTGCCGGTTGTCTCGGCCCACCACTGTGCGCCCTTCTCCCGGACAAGCGCCGCCGCTGCTCCCGCCGAGCGCGTGTCATTCCAGAGCAGCGCCGGCCGGATAATCTCACCATTGGCATCCAGGCACACCATGCCGTGCTGCTGGCCGGCGACTGAGACGGCCGCGACGTCGTCGAATCCGCCCGCCGCCGTGATGGCTTCCTGCAGGGCGGTCCACCAGGCATCGGGATGCACTTCCGTTCCGTGCGGGTGCTGCGCTGAGCCGGAGCGCACCAGTTCGCCGGATTCCGCGTCCCGGATGACCACTTTGCACGACTGTGTGGAGCTGTCTACTCCGGCTACCAGGGCCATGACTGTTCCTTCACTGCATTTTCACCCTCGGAAGGGGAAAGTTTTGTCGCCTAGTTGCTGCTAAAACTGCTCGAAAACGTCAACTAGGCGACAAAAACTTCAGGTGGTGGGGTGGAACTTAGGAGCGCGATCCGAGCAGGTGTTCCATGGCCAGCTGGTTCAACCGGATGAAAGCGAAGGACCGCTCGGAGGCCTTCTCGGCGTCGAAATCCTCAAACGCAGTCCGGTCCGCGAGAAGATCAGCGGTGGTTTCCCCCGCTGCCAGAGTGGTTTCACCGAGTTCGACGACGCCGGATGCCTTCAGCGCCTCCTGCACCTCCGGATCGGCACGGAAAGCGAGAGCGCGTTCCTTGAGCAGTAGGTACATGGACATGTTGGCGCGGGCTGAGTTCCAGACGCCGTCGTAACCGTCGGTGCGGGACGGCTTGTAGTCGAAGTGGCGCGGGCCCTCATAGCGTGGACCGCCGTTGGGGAAGCCGTTCTCCAGGAGGTCGACCGTGAAGAAGGCGCTGGAAAGGTCACCGTGCCCAAACACGAGGTCCTGATCGTACTTGATTCCCTTCTGGCCGTTGAGGTCAATGTGGAAGAGCTTGCCGGCCCAGAGCGCCTGCGCAATGCCGTGGGTGAAGTTCAGGCCCGCCATCTGCTCGTGACCGGTCTCAGGGTTCACACCCACAATGTCGCCGTGCTCGAGTTCGGCGATGAAAGCCAGGGCATGGCCCACCGTCGGCAGGAAGATGTCCCCGCGGGGTTCGTTCGGCTTCGGCTCAAGGGCAAGGCGGAGGCCGTAGCCCTTCTCCTTGATGTAGCCGGCGACAGTGTCCACGCCTTCCTTCATTCGGTTCAGGGCGGCCGCCAGATCCTTGGAGCCGTCATACTCCGCACCTTCACGGCCTCCCCACATCACGAACGTCTCGGCGCCGAGCTCAGCCGCGAGGTCGATGTTGGTCAGTACCTTCCGCAGGGCGAACCGGCGGATAGAGCGGTCATTGCTGGTGAAGCCGCCATCCTTGAACACCGGGTGGCTGAACAGGTTGGTGGTCACCATCGGAACCTTCAGACCGGTCTCAGCCAATGCGTCGCGGAAGCTGCCGAGAATGCTTTCGCGCTGCTGGTCCGTGGAACCGAACGGGACAAGGTCATTGTCATGGAAGGTGACGCCGTAGGCGCCGAGTTCGGCGAGACGGTGGACCGCCTCAACGGGATCGAGCGCTGCGCGCGTGTCGGTGCCGAAGGGGTCGGTCCCGGTCCATCCGACGGTCCAGAGGCCGAAGGTGAAGCGATCTGCCGGTGTGGGCTGAGGTGACATGGATGTACTCCGCACTGAGTTGAGCTGAATGAAGCGATAAGTTCGTGACTAAAACATATAGCCGCACTCTCCATCCGTCAACACCTTTCGGCCCAGATTTCGACCGGTGAAGTGCTATGTTTACGTCCAGGACAAATAGGGTGAGGGGCTGGGAGTGAACGAGCGTAGCGGCACTGAGGATCTGCGGCGCCGCAACCTCTCCGCCGTACTCACCGCTGCCCACCGGCACGGCCCCCTCACCCGTGCCGCCCTCGTTCAGCGCTGCAACCTCACCCGGTCCACCATTGGCGCCCTCGTTGGCGAACTGGCCGCTCTTGGCCTGGTGTATGAGACGGATGTTGCTGCTGCGAGGGTTGGCCGCCCCAGCCCCATGGTCCACGCCAGTGAACGCGTCGTTGCGCTGGCGGTCAATCCCGACGTCGATGCGGTGACGGTGGGCGTCGTTGGGCTGGGCGGCATAGTCCATCGCCGGATCCGCTACAACACCTCATCCATCCCTTCGCTGGAGGAGGCGGTCAACATCACGCGCGCCGTCGTGGAGGGGCTTTCGGTGGAACTGGCGGGAAGCGAGCATGTGCTCGGTCTGGGCCTTGCCATCCCCGGACTGGTCAACGCGGAAGTAGGCCAGGTGTTGCTCGCGCCGCATCTCGGCTGGAAGGATGTCGACGTCGTCGGGCCCTTCCGCCAAGCGCTGGGCATGCCCGTTGTGGCGGCCAATGATGCGACGCTCGGCACACTCGCCGAGAGTATCTTCGGCGCAGCGGCGGGCTACAGTGACGCGCTCTACCTGAACGGCAGCGCCTCCGGCATCGGTGGCGGCGCGATTGTCGGCGGGCAGCCTTTGGGTGGGGCGTCCGG
This sequence comes from Arthrobacter vasquezii, assembly GCF_029455255.1. Lineage (NCBI taxonomy): Bacteria > Bacillati > Actinomycetota > Actinomycetes > Micrococcales > Micrococcaceae > Arthrobacter > Arthrobacter vasquezii. Next base: position 2,564 of record NZ_JAROKN010000068.1, read on the forward strand.
GTACGCCGGCGAGTTTGGGCACATGGTGACGCGGCCCGGCGGGGAGCAATGCCACTGCGGCCGCCGTGGGTGCCTTGAAACCGAGGTCAACCTCGATCGGCTGCTGAAGGTTGTCAACCTGAACCATGCCCAGGCGGAACAACTCGAGGACGCCCTGCTTGCCACCCAGACATTCCCGGTGCTGCGCGAGATCCGGCGGCAGACAGACCTGTTGGCCATTGCGCTTGGCAACCTCGTGAACGTCTTCAATCCGCAGATAATTGTGCTCGGCGGCTTCCTCGGCGTGTTGCTTGCCGCGGACAGGGAGCGGTTGAGCGCGGCTGTAGCGGCGGGACCGATCAGCGGCCTGGGCACTAAGGTGCGCCTCGAGCGTGCCGCCCTCGGCGCCGAACTGCTCCTCGTGGGAGCCGCAGAGGCAGTGTTCGCCGGGCTCCTCACCGAACCTCGAAGCGTTGCGCCCGGTCAGGAAAGCGGTGCCAGGCCCAGCTGATCCGCCACCACACGTCCCTGATGAATCACCGTACGGTCCCACGGCCGGTCCATGACGGCCGAGGTGACGGTTTCACCCGCAAGGAGCAACAGCTCAGCCGGGTCGCCGACCTGGAGGCCCGGCCGGTCGCTGACGCTGGTCAACCTTTCCGACCCAGGATCCATAATTGCCGCACCGCCGATACTGGCGACGGCAAAGCAGTGCTCAATGAGCTCGTCCGCCCGGTATCCGTTGGTGAACGCGAGCTGCCAGGTGCGCTCAAGCATGTCCCCATTGCCATAGGGGGACCAGTAATCGCGCTGACCGTCCTCGCCGAGCCCAACACGGACGCCGGCTTCAGTGAGCTGCCGCAGCGGCAACGGGTCCCGAACTGACGGCGCTACCGTCGCCATGGCAATGTCCGCCTCCGCGAACTCGTCGATCAGCCGGCGGGTGGTGCTTTCCGACACGCTGCCGAGTGAGTACCCGTGGGAAATGGTGACCCTGCCCTGCATCCCGGCGGCCCGGGTCCGCTCGAGGATGAGGTCCGCGCTGTAGACGCCGAGCTCGCCCGGCTCATGGAGATGAATGTCGATCGGCACTTGGTACTTTTCGGCCAGCCCGAAAACGATGTCGAGATGGCGCACGGGATCCCTGTCCAGCTGGCACGGGTCGATCCCGCCGATCACGTCCGCGCCCTGTTTCAGGGATTCCTCAATCAGCGGCACCACGCCCTCTTCAAGCAGGAGGCCAGCCTGTGGGAACGCGATGATCTCCACGTCAGCGCATGCACGGTGCGTCTCCCGGGCGGCGACCACCGCGTCGAAACGTTCGAGCCGGCAGTCGGCGTCGATCTGCGCGTAGCTGCGTACCCGGGTGGTGCCGTGCTCAATCATGGTGGCAAGCGTGAAAGCGGTCCGGTCCGCGATGGGTGCTTCGGCCGTGCGCCAATTCTCGCGATCATTCAGCATCATTCCCCACACACCCGGGCGGCCGGTATGCGGCCGGAACGGCAGCCCGAGCCGTGTCGAGTCAAGGTGGACATGGACATCGGAGAAGGATGGAAGCAGCAGGCGCCCCCTGCCATCGACGACGTCGGCGCGTGTCTCGCCGCCCGCAGCAGCACCCTCCGGTGCCGTTGAGGAAGGCCGGATGGCGGCAATGCGCCCGTCCTGCAGTTCCACGTCCGACAGTTCGCCGCCCCACGGGCGTACCTGGTGCAGAATCATTGGGAGCCTCCTCGCTCACGCGCCAAGGTTGCCGGCGGCAACCAGCCCAGTCTAGCGACGGTTGCCAACGCTCACGGAGCGGGAGTGGGCGGAATCTTCGAAGCAGGCGGGCGCCGTCGTCGTACGCCGACCGTCACTCCAATCGATGCAGCGGTGACCAGCACCAGCGCAATGATTTCCCGGGCGCCCAGCGCCTGGCTGAGCACCAGCAGTCCCGCGAGCGCGGCCATCGCCGGCCCCAGGGCGGACAGCACGCCGAACACCCGCGTGGACAGCCGCTGCAGTGCGAGCATCTCCAGTGCATAGGGGAACGCGCTGGAGAGCAGGGCGACACCAACGAACACCGGCAGCACCAGCGGTGACACGAGAGCGCCCGCGGCGGCGGACGGCGCACCGAACGGCAGGACGATCACCGCTCCGATCGCCATGGACACAGCCAGGCCCTCGACGCCGGGAACCAGCCGCCCCACGCGTGCGCTGGCGAGAATGTAGAGGGCCCAGAACGCGCCCGCGCCGAGCGCAAAGAGGATGCCGGCGAGCGGCAGGACGCTGCCGTCGTCGAACCCCAAAAGAACGACGCCGGCAAACGCCAGCAGTGCCCACGCCGCGTCAGTGAGGCGCCGGGTCTGCACCAGTGCCAGCAGGAGCGGGCCGGTGAACTCGAGCGTCACGGCAACGCCAATCGGGATGACGCCGATGGCGAGGTAGATGAGGCTGTTCATCCCTGCCAGCGCGACGCCCAGCACGGCTGCGGCTGCCCACTGCTCGCGCTTCCACCCGCGCACCTTCGGGCGCACAACAGCCAGCAGGATCAACGCCCCGAACAGCAACCGGAGGAACACTGCGCCGGTGGGGCCCACGGCGTCGAACTGCGTCCTGGCCAGGGCTGCACCGAACTGGACGGACAGCACCGCCATGATCATCAGCGCGGGAGCAGGGATGGAGGAGGTGCGCATACCTACATTCTGTCCGGATCGCGGCCCCGAGCATCACCAACTCGCGTCGATGTACTTCGTTGTCAGCTTTCTGACCGTTGCATCGCCGCACTCCTTGACCTGCGGAAGTGCTTCGGCCACGGCACCCAAGTGTCCGCGTTTCAGGCTCGATTCAAGTTCCGCCGCGAGTTTCGCGAGCCGGGCGGCGCCGATCATGGCCGAGCCAATCCGCACGCTGAGCAGTGCGTCGAGGGATGCGGCTTCATCATGTCGTTGCACGGCCTCCGCGAGGCGAAGGTACCGTTCGTCCCAGAAGGCAACGAAGTCGCGCACAAAGGAATGCGCAGGACCGGGATCCTCGAACTCATCCTCCAGCCTGTGCAGAACCTTCCGGTCCACAAGCGGAGCGCGTTTGTTCTTCGACATGCGGCTCAGCGTAGGAGAGGAAGCATGGGAAAACATCGGTATGACGACGGCGGCGCAACAGTGCCGACGATGCTGGGCTTTTCAAACCGGACCCCTTCCTCTACAGTAATTGGACATAAACGAATGTAATTCGTTTTAGCACGGCGCCACCCGTGTAGAGAGGACATCATGAGGATTATCGAAAGCGACGTCGTCGTCGTTGGTGCAGGACCGTCAGGACTGACTGCAGCGAGGGAGCTGCGGAAGGCCGGCCACTCCGTTACCGTTCTTGAGGCGCGGGACCGCGTGGGCGGCCGGACCCATACCGATGTGATCGACGGCGCTGTCCTGGAACTCGGCGGACAGTGGGTGTCGCCGGATCAGGAGGCGCTGATCGGCCTACTCAAGGAGCTCGGACTGGAAACCTACTCGCGCTACCGCGAGGGTGAGTCCGTCTACATCGGAGCGGACGGCAAGGCCGTCCGGTACACCGGCGAGATGTTCCCCGTGAGCCGCCGGACGAGCGCGGAGATGACACGGCTTATCGACGAGCTGGACCGCCTGGCTGCCCAGATGGATCCCAAGGCTCCGTGGGAGCACCCGCAGGCCAGGGAGCTGGATACCGTTTCCTTCCATTCCTGGCTCCGGCAGCAGTCGGATGACGAGGAAGCCTGCAACAACATCGGCCTCTTCATCGCGGGCGGCATGCTCACCAAGCCGGCTCACGCTTTCTCAACGCTGCAGGCCGTGCTGATGGCCGCGTCCGCCGGCTCGTTCTCGAACCTGGTGGACGAGGACTTCATCCTCGACAAGCGTGTTGTCGGCGGAATGCAGTCGGTGTCAGAGCGCATCGCAGCGGAGTTGGGGGACTGCGTCGTCCTGAACAGTCCCGTCCGCACCCTCCGCTGGTCGGAAAGCCAGGACGGAACCACCACGGTGACCGCCATCTCGGAAAGCGTCACTGTCAACGCGCGGTACGCCGTCATGGCCGTTCCGCCGAACCTGTACTCGCGGGTCTCCTACGAACCCCCGTTGCCGCGCAGGCAGCACCAGATGCACCAGCACCAGTCACTGGGCCTGGTCATCAAGGTGCACGCCGTCTATGAGACGCCGTTCTGGCGCGAGGACGGGCTGTCCGGCACCGGCTTCAGTGCAGGGTCGATTGTGCAGGAGGTTTACGACAACACCAACCACGAAGACTCCCGCGGAACCCTCGTTGCCTTCATTTCCGATGAGAAGGCCGACGCCATGTTTGAGCTCTCCGTCGAGGACCGGCGCCGGCAGATCCTCGAGTCCATCGCCGGGTTCCTGGGACCGAAAGCCCTGGAGCCCGAGGCGTACTACGAGTCGGACTGGGGCTCCGAGGAATGGACCCGGGGCGCGTACGCAGCCAGCTATGACCTCGGCGGCCTGCACCGCTACGCCAAGCACCAGCTGACCCCGGTGGGCCCCATCTACTGGTCCAGCTCCGACCTCGCGGCCGAGGGCTACCAGCACGTCGACGGCGCCGTTCGCATGGGTCAGCTGACCGCCCGAAACATTACGACGGCGCTCCAGAAGCAGCGCGCTCTCATCGGATGAACGCTTCACTGACCGCCGCCACCGTCATGCCCGCCGAGTGGGAGCGGCATGAGCGCACCTGGATGGCCTTCCCGCCCTCCAATGACACATTCGGCGCACCTGGTAGCGAGAGCCTCGGCCGGGCACGCGAGGCCTGGTCCCGCGTGGCCCGGACCATCGCCCGCTGCGAACCCGTGACCGTCCTCGCGGATCCGGCCGACGCCGCGACCGCCCGCACACTGCTGGGAGCCGACATTGCGGTGCAGGAGACCGAGCTCGACGACGCGTGGCTCCGCGATTCCGGGCCTACGTTCGTCCATGCATCGGACGGTTCCACGCACGCCGTGAACTGGATCTTCAACGGTTGGGGCGCCCAGCACTGGGCGGCGTGGGAGAAAGACCAGCGCGTCGGCCGTGCGGTGGCCGCGCACGCGGGTACCCCGGTTGGGGACAGCACGCTTGTGAATGAGGGCGGCGGCTTCCACGTCGACGGCCGTGGAACGGTCCTGCTCACCGAGACGGTCCAGCTCGATCCCGGACGCAACCCGGGCGCCACCAAGGAATCCGTCGAAGCAGAGCTTCACGCCCGTCTGGGCACCCGGCACGCCGTCTGGCTGCCGCGCGGGCTCAGCCGCGATTATGAGGAGTTCGGCACCCGCGGTCACGTGGACATCGTTGCCGCGTTCACGCCGTCGGGCGCTGTTCTCCTCCACAGGCAGGACAACCCCGAACACCCCGACTACGAGGTGAGCCGCTTCCTGCGGTCCGAACTGGAGAGAGCGGTCGACGCCGATAGTCACCCTCTGGAGATCATCGACGTGCCGGCGCCCACGGTCCTCACCGACGACGACGGCTTTGTGGACTACTCCTACATCAACCACTACGTGGCGAACGGCGCAGTGATCCTGTGCGCCTTCGATGACGAGAACGACGCCGTTGCCGCCGACGTCCTCGGCCGCGCCTACCCGGGACGAATAGTTGAACTCGTCGACGCCCGCGACATTTTCTCCTTCGGCGGCGGCATTCACTGCATCACCCAGCAGCAGCCCGCGGCGCGAGCCACGGCGGGCCGGAGTGAGGGGAACCGCTGATGGGTTTCAATGTCGTCGAAGCCGGTATCGCGGATCTTCGCGCGGCCCTGGAAGCCGGCCAGGTAACCAGCGAGGAGCTCGTCGGGAGCTACCTGAACCGCATTGCGGTCTATGACAAGGCGGGCATCCGGCTCAACTCAGTCGTCGTCATGAACCCGGATGCGCTGGAAGAAGCGCGGGCCTCTGACCGCCGCCGGCAGAAGGGTGAAACTCTCGGTCCGTTGGACGGCATCCCGTACACCGCGAAGGACAGCTACCAGGCTAAGGGGCTCACGGTTGCTGCGGGCTCCCCGGCGTTTCAGGGCCTCATCGCGCAGCAGGACGCGTTCACCATTGAGCGGCTTCGCGGCGCCGGCGCCATCCTCATCGGCCTCACCAACATGCCGCCGATGGCCAACGGCGGAATGCAGCGCGGCGTTTACGGACGGGCTGAAAGCCCCTACAACGCCGACTACCTCACCGCCGCTTTCGCGTCCGGCTCCTCCAACGGATCCGGCACCGCGACGGCCGCCAGCTTCGCCGCCTTCGGGCTGGCTGAGGAAACGTGGTCATCAGGCCGTGCTCCGGCGTCGAACAACGCACTGTGCGCGTACACGCCCTCGCCGGGTGTCATCTCGGTGCGCGGAAACTGGCCGCTCGTGCCCACCATGGACGTTGTGGTTCCCCATACGCGCACCATGGCGGATCTGCTCGAGGTCCTCGACGTCATCGTCGCCGACGATACCGAGACCCGCGGCGACTTCTGGCGCGTCCAGCCCTGGGTGTCCGTTCCGCGCGCCTCGGAGGTGCGTCCGCCGTCGTACCGGTCGTTGGCCGCTGACCGCAGCGCACTGAAGGGGAAGCGCTTCGGTGTGCCCCGCATGTACATCAACAAGGACAACCCCGCCGGCACTGCAGCGGCACCCGGCATCGGCGGCCCCACCGGCCAGCGGATCGAGACGCGGCAGTCGGTCATCGAACTCTGGCAGGCAGCGCGGCGGGATCTGGAGAACGCGGGCGCCGAGGTGGTCGAGGTCAACTTTCCCGTGGTCTCCAACTACGAGGGTGACAGGCCCGGTGCGCCGACCATCAGCACCCGCGGACTCGTCAGCCCCGAATACCTCAAGCACGAGATCGGAGACCTGTCCGCCTGGGCCTGGGAAGACTTCCTGCAGGCGAACACCGATCCGCAGTTGGCGTCACTTGCCGACGTCGACGGCGCCGCGATCTTCCCTGCGCCGGAGGGCGCGCTGCCGGACCGGTATACCGGCTTCGACGACGACATCGCCGAGTACCCGGACGTCATCCGCCGGCACGGCGCGATGTCTCTGACCGACATTCCACACCTGGAGGAAGGGCTTCGCGGTCTGCAGGAGACCCGCCGGCTGGACCTACACGACTGGATGGATGAGAACGGACTGGACGCGGTCATCTTCCCGGCAGCGGCCGACGTCGGACCTGCGGACACAGATACCTCCGTTGCCTCCGCGGACCTCGCCTGGCGCAACGGAGTGTGGGTGTCCAACGGCAACCTGGTGCCGCGCCACCTCGGCATCCCGACGGTCACCGTTCCGATGGGCGTGATGGCCGATCTCGGGATGCCGGTGGGCCTGACTTTCGCGGGAAAGGCGTATTCGGACAACGAGTTGCTGCGGCGTCCTGGGTGGAGCAACTGGCTCACGCCGGGTAGCTCCACCCAGGACGCCGCAGGTCTGACCGGTCGGTCATAAAGTCGATCCATGGAACAACGCATTCTTGGCAAGACCGGCCGCCCGGTATCGACGATCGGACTCGGAACGTGGCAACTCGGAGCCGACTGGGGCCAGGTGGACCAGGAGGACGCGCTCGCCGTGCTGGAAGGAGCGGTCGACTCCGGTGTGACCTTCTTCGACACTGCCGATGTCTATGGCGACGGTCGGAGCGAGCAGACCATCGGCTCGTTCCTCAAGGCCAATCCCGGGCTGGATGTCACTGTGGCAACGAAGATGGGCCGGCGGACGGACCAGCTTCCCGAGAATTACAGCCTGACCAACTTCCGGTCCTGGCTGGACCGCTCGCGGCGTAACCTGCAGCAGGACACCCTCGACCTCGTTCAACTGCATTGCCCGCCGACTGCCGTGTACAGCAACCCGGAAGTGTATGACGCCCTGGATACCCTCGTAAGCGAGGGCGTTATCCGCAACTACGGCGTGAGCGTCGAACGGACAGATGAAGCGCTGGAGGCGATCAAGCGCGGTAACACCGCGACGGTGCAGATCATCCTCAACGCCTTCCGTCTCAAACCGCTGGATGAGGTGCTTCCGGCGGCTGCGGCGGCCGGTGTCGGAATCATCGCCCGCGTTCCGCTGGCCTCGGGGCTGTTGTCCGGAAAGTACACGAAAGACACCGAGTTTCCGGAGGACGATCACCGCAACTACAACCGCACGGGTTCAGCGTTCGACGTCGGTGAGACGTTCTCCGGCGTGGATTTCGAAACTGGGCTGGCGGCAGTTGATGAGTTCAATGCGCTGGTGCCCGACGGCGTGAGCACCGCACAGGCGGCCCTGGCGTGGGTGGTTGCCCAGGAGGGTGTCACCACGGTGATTCCTGGCGCCCGCACCCCGGCACAGGCGCGGGCAAATGCTGAAGCGGGTGCGGAGGGCGGCCTGGGGAATGAGATCAGCGCGGGTGTACTGGACATCTACAACCGGTACTTCAGGGAGGCCGTCCACCCCCGGTGGTAGGAGCGTCAGAGCGACGCGAGCAGCCCCGTCACCCTGTCCAGTGCGCCGGGAACCAGGGAGTAGTAGGCCCAGGTTCCTCGCTTCTCGCGGTTCAGCAGTCCGGCTTCGACGAGGATCTTCAAATGGTGGGAGACAGTCGGCTGACCGAGGTCCAGTGGTTCGGTCAGGTCACACACGCAAGCCTCGCCTGACTCTCCAGCCTTCACAATGGAGAGCAGCCGCAGCCGGTTCGGATCCGCCAGGGCCTTGAACACGAGGGCACGCTGCTGGGCATCCTCGAGGCTGATCCCGGGCTGCTCCGAGGGGAGGCAGCAGGATGCATCAAGCATGGTTTCCGCGGTCTGCAAAGCGTTCATGAATCCATTATGCACCGATGGATTGACATTGATCGATATAGTTGATGGTATTCAATCGATCGTTGTCAATCAATGCGGAGATCCCTGATGACCCCCGAAACCGTCCAAAAGCCGTCCGTCCTGTTCGTGTGCGTTCACAACGCCGGCCGGTCGCAGATGGCAGCAGCCTTCCTCGCTACTCTCTCGAAGGGTGCCATCGAGGTGCGCTCGGCCGGATCGCAGCCGGCTGACAAGATCAACCCGTCCGCGGTCGAGGCCATGGCCGAGGTCGGAATCGACATGAGCAGCGAGATCCCGAAGGTCCTGACCACGGAGGCAGTCAAGGAGTCCGACGTCGTCATCACCATGGGCTGCGGCGATGAGTGCCCCTACTTTCCCGGCAAGCGCTACGAGGACTGGGTGCTTGAGGATCCGGCAGGAAAGGGTGTGGAGTCCGTCCGGCCCATCCGCGACGAAATCAAGGCGCGAATCCAAACACTCATTGAGTCGCTGACTCCCGCATCAAGGTAGCTGTACCGCGACCTGACCGCTTAAGGACACCGGGCCCGACGGCGGAGCCTAGGTTGCGGGCGCGGTCTTCTTCTTGCGCCTCGTGAACTTGGTCAGCGCTTCGACGACGAGGTCGTGATCCGCTTTCTGTGGAAGACCTGAGACAGTAACAACGGCGACCGGCCCGGTGCCCTTCACGTAAATGGGAAACGCTCCGCCGTGTGCTGCAAACGACGACTCATCGAACCAGGCGTTGTCTTCCATCCTGCCGCCGCCGCGCCGACCACGCAGCCCGACCAGCAGCGAGGGCACGCCGTAGCGCTCAGCAGTGAGCGACTTCCGCTCCACCCAGATGTCATTATCCGGAGTAGCTCCGGCCAGCGAGACGTGGAACAGGGTGTGGCTTCCCCGGCGAATGTCCACGGCAACAGGCATTTCCCGCTCGGTGGCCAGTTCGACGATCAGTAGCCCAAGCGTGAGCGCGTCCTCCTGGCTGAACTTTGCCAGCTGGAGTTTGCGGGTTTCCTCCTCAACGCGCTCAATGAGAGCTTCGAGGGCGGAGGGAGACTGCTCTTCGGAGGTGTCCGGGTCGAACTCGGCCGCGGCATTCTGGTTCTCAGTCACGTAGTGCTCTCCTTGGCGTCAGACCTAGAGTACGAGCCTATCGAAGTGGTGCTGCTGCCCAGGAATACCTTTTCGCCCGCGTACGTTGTCCAGCCCTGAGACCGAATACGTCACCACGACCCCCAGGAGTTCTACCCATGCCCATGGCCGTTTCCGCTTACGCCGCTCCCTCAGCTACCGAGGACCTCGTCCCCACCACTATTGAACGCCGGGATGTTGGACCCGACGACGTCCTGATCGACATCAAGTTCGCGGGCATCTGCCACTCGGACATCCACACCGTCAGGGGTGATTGGGGGCCCCAGCAGTTCCCGCTGGCGCCGGGACATGAGATCGCCGGGATCGTCACCGAGGTTGGCGCCAACGTGACCAAGCACGCTGTCGGCGACCGCGTGGGAGTAGGCTGCATGGTCAACTCCTGCGGCGAATGCAAGAACTGCCTGGCCGGCGAGGAGCAGTACTGCCTCAACGGCAACGTGGGCACTTACGGCGGGGTTGACCGCGACGGAACCATCACGCAGGGCGGTTACTCCACCCAGGTTGTGGTGACCGAGGACTTCGTTCTCCGTATTCCCGAGGGCATCGAGCTCGACGCCGCCGCACCCCTTCTCTGTGCAGGCATCACCACGTTCTCGCCGTTGCGGCACTGGGGTGCCGGTCCGGGGAAGAAGGTAGCCGTCGTCGGCCTCGGTGGGCTGGGCCATATGGCCGTCAAGCTGGCCCACGCCATGGGTGCGGAGGTGACGGTTCTGTCCCAGTCGCTGAAAAAGCAGGAGGACGGCCTGCGTCTCGGCGCGGATGCGTACTACGCCACGAGCGACTTGAACACCTTCACGGATCTCGCGGGCTCCTTCGATCTGATCATCAACACGGTCAGCGCGTCACTGGACATCAGTGCCTACCTCGGACTGCTGAGCCTCGACGGCGCGCTGGTCAACGTTGGTGCTCCGGCCGAGCCGCTGCCCGTTCAGGCCTTCGCGCTCATCGGCGGCCGCCGGTCCTTTGCCGGATCGATGATCGGCGGGATCCGTGAGACCCAGGAGATGCTCGACTTCTGCGCTGAGCACAAGCTCGGTGCCGAGATCGAGGTCATTCCGGCCGACAAGATCAATGACGCCTACGAGCGCGTGCTGGCATCCGACGTGCGGTACCGCTTCGTCATCGACACCTCAACGCTGTAGTAGTCCCAGTAACAGCAGGCGGCCTGCCCGAGCATCCATCGCTTGGGCAGGCCGCCTTTTCGTCACCGAACGGATTAGCACGCATTGGATAGGGACAAGCGACCGAATGACCTACGTTTGAGCTACACAACTGATCGCAACTCACTCAATGCAGGAGGAACCCATGCTGTGCCCGGTGGACAAGATTGAACTCGTGATGTCGGAGCGAAGTGGCGTGGAGATTGATTACTGTCCCACCTGTCGCGGAGTTTGGCTGGACCGGGGGGAGCTCGACAAGATCATCGACCGCGCCGGCGCCCTCACCGCGCAGCCTGCCGCCCGCCCGAATCCCCTCAATGTGAGCAAGGCGGAGAACGGTCCGGGGGCACAGCTGGAGCTGGAGGCACTCCAGAGCCTCGTCCGCGGGAAGGAAGCGCTGTGGGAGACCCTCCTGGCGCTGCTGGACGACGGC
>NZ_JAROKN010000069.1:0-13659 GCF_029455255.1 Arthrobacter vasquezii
TTCCTAGTCCGTGGAGCACCCGCCGGCGGCGGCCCCGACCGACCGCGATCACCCCGCACGCCGGACACCCCATCGGTTGCGGTGACGTCGACACCGTCACCACGAGCACGCCGTCCACGCGCTGGACCTGCTCGACATGCACCCCCTCGAGGCCCACCAGCAGATCGCAGCGCGAACACGCCCGCGAACAAGGACAATCGGCAGGGCGCGCACCGGCGCGCCTCGAACTATGGTGAGACACGTCGAGGTCCTCGGACTAGGAACAGCGGTTGGCGCTACTGATCCTCGGGGACCTCGACCCCTCAATGCCACCCCTCAACCGGCACGCCCCAGACCCCCACCCCCACCGGATGTCCGAAGAGCCGCTTTACCGGGTCTCGGGTCCAAGCCCTGCTGCACCAGGCCCTCGACCCCGTTGCGCCCATGCAACCAACGCCTGCCCGTGTTTTTGTGGATTCCAAGAATCCTGCATGCTGCAGAGTTGGAGTGGCCTTCTTTCATGAGCTGAACGTACAAGGGCTTCTTCTCGACCAAGCCCTCTGGACCCATTTTCCGCGATCGGCGCGTCGAACTGCGCATGACCCAACACCTCTTTCAGATTGGTGTTGCGACGTCCGTGAGAAGCCGCCGCTCATTGAACACGATGTGCGATTTTGGGCTGGTCCTCGATCACTGCCCCTGTGGCTACCAGAAGCCGATGTCGCCTTTGCGCAGCGGGACAACACCTCTTTCCATGCTGCGGGCGGCGAATTGAAGGATCTCCGTCAAACCGTGCAACGGATCTTGGACGACGAGCGGAACCTCGGTCTTGACCGTGAACGTAGATCCGGTCTGAGCCGATCAGAAGAACTTGAATTGTTGAACCGACTTCCCCGGTAACCGTTCCCTCATTTGGTCTAGCGTTCGTCTATGGGCCGGCGGTGTTCCGTCGCCGTGAGTGTCCCAAGGCGAGGGCCAGCTGGTGTCTGAGGTGTTCTATTTCTTTGGAGAGCTCGCGGTTCCGTTCCAAAGATGCCTTGAGCCGGATACGCAGAGACTCGGTGCTGGCGCTGCTTCGGTTTGCTCTGCGTTGTTGTGGGCGGTCTCCGCGCAGCCCGACGATGTCTGCGCGTAGATCGGTCTGGGTGTAGAGCCAGGACCTCGATACCCCGGCGGCCGCGGCTACCGCTTCGAAGGTGACGGCACAGCCCTGGTTCTGTAGCTCACGCAGTGCGGCCACAGCTTTGGAGCGAGTAAGTTCGTGCCGACGCTCCGCGGCCTGCCGAATGTGGTGGCTGTTATCTGCCCGCACGGTCGTCCTCCTTCTGGTTGCGGTTCGGGGCTGCAGACGCTTCGTTGTCGAGTGTCTCAATGATCCGGTCCAGGTTGTCGAGCACACGGGTGTTCATTTCAGCGAGCCGCTGCTGGCCACGGGCTTCAGCGGCGGAGATGATCTGTACGACTTGGACCCGATGTTCGCGGTGTTGCGGGAGGAAATCGGCCGTGGTGATGAACATCGGACAGGTCAAGCAGGCATTGGCATGCGGGCAGGTTTTCTGCACGGGCAGACCGCAGTACCCGTTGGGGAGCGCTTGGGTTGCCCTGCCGAGCCGCTGTTTCGCCCAGGCAGCTTCGGCCAGTGGTCCGTCTGGATCAAGTTCAACGACACTGCCGGATGCGTTGACTTTCCGTGCGGCTTCCCAATGCCTACGGATAGTGGTGTCGCTGAGTCTGGCGTAGTGGGCTGTCATCTGGTGGGAGTCGTGGTCCAGGATCCGGCGTACGACCTCCTGCGGGACATCGAGGTTGATCAGCCTGGTTCCCAGAGTGTGGCGAAACCGGTGCGGGCTCACCATGGCTGGAGCGCCATTCTCGTCGGTGACGTTACAGCTCCGGACCCATCGCCGGAGAGCGGCGCTGTAGGAGCTTCCGCTGATGTGCCCGGCACCGTAAACGTCCACGCGGTCATGGGCGAAGAGCAGTCGTTTTCCGGTGTTGCCGGTGCTGTTGACGTAGCTGATTTGCTCTGCGATGGCCCGTTCGAGTTCCTCGTCGATAGGAACGACGCCCTCGCGTTTCATCTTGTGGTTTAGATACCGCAGGTATGCGGCACCGTCTTTGTCCCGGGTGATGCAGTCCTGGGTCAAGGCGACAGTGTCGCTGATCCGTAGCCCGCACCGGATCAGAATCAGTGTGATCAGCCGGTGATGAGGACTGGGCATCTTGGCGAGATTTTCCGGGTTTTCCAGCTGCGCCATGACGTGTTCGCTCAGTGCCCGGGGCTGCCGGGCGGTCTCTTTGGGATAGTCCTCGGTGTAGATCTGGGCGGTACTGGGCAGATTTGTCACCCAGCCGTGGCGGCGCATCGTGAGCAGGAAGGTGTTGAACTGGCCGATGCGGGTACGGTGCGATGTTGCTCCGGCGCTGTGGGTGTGCAGGTATGCCAGGAACCCTTCGATTACCTCCCGATCTATATCGGCGGTGCCATGGACCGGCATCTTCGTTGAGTCCAAAAACGCGTTGAAGCTTTCCACGGCTTTGGTCCCCAGTACCGCGGATTCAACGGTCAGCCCGGTCGTCAGACGCCAGCGGGCCCATCGTTTGGCTAACTGTTTCAACCAGTGCCGGGTGATGTTCTCGAAATGGACCGTGACCTGGCTGCGGGCAGCGATACCGAGTGCCCTCGCGTGCCAGACATCTTTCGGGAACTCGGCCTCCCACGGCGTCACATTCCGTCCGACTTTCCCGGTGGGCGCCGCCGTCCAGTCGTCTCGTGCAGGCACCGAATTCAGAGTGGTCATATGGTCACCGTTCTGGAGTTAAACCATCCCGCATCAGCCAACGCTCGGCGGGCATCATCGCTGGAGACATGGGCGTAGGTCTTGATCGTCGTGGTCAGGCTCGCATGGCCCAACAGTTTGGAGACCACCTCAACCGGCACGTTTTCCCGCAGCAGCCGGGTGGCATAAGTGTGCCGGAGCCAGTGCGGGTCGAACGCGATGCCCGTCGACCGCCGGAGCCGCTGCACCAAGTCATGGACGGCGGCATATGTCATAGCCTTCCCATAGGGGCGTCCCCACAGGTTGACGAAGACGTAGTCAGAATCGAGGTCACCGTATTCGACATCCAGGTAATCGGCGTACAGCCGGATCAATTCGGCAGTGACCGGGATCGTGCGGGAATGTGGCGATTTCGCACGTGCGCCGTTGGTGTTGTCGCGCCGGCAGACGGTGATTTCCCGTTCGGCGACGGCGATGTCCTCATGCCGGAGACCCAACGCTTCACCGATCCGGATACCGGAGTCATGGAGCAGCGCGAAGAGCAGCCGATCCCTGAGGCGCCCGCACGAATCCAAAATGCTCTGGACCTCAACGGGGGTCAGCAGACGCGGAATCTTCGTCGTGGACGGTAGCTTCACCATCTTCCGCTGTTTGGCGGTTCCCTTGCTGATGTGGTGCAGGAAGGGCTTCCATCCTCTTTGGCGGGCGGACGGGTCCCAGCAGGTGATCAGCTCTCCCAAGTCAAGGCCATGGCGGGCGGCATGCTGATAGAAAATCGACACCGTGGAAAGCTTGCGGTTCACCGTTGCCTCGCCGCAATGATGCCCGATCGTCGGAAGCACCGAAAGAACCTCTCCCCGCACGTCCGGCGGACGCCGCAGCCACCGTATGAATGCCCCCACGTCCTCCAGCTTCACTGACTGCCAGTCGAGTCCGTAACCGTTCAGGAAAACAAACCAGTCCTTCAAATCGTGAGCATGTGCCTTGATCGTGTTCGGTGACCGCTCGGTCTCGGCCAGATAGCGTAGGTAACGCTCCGCTGGTCCCACTACACCTGTCTCGCCTATCAGCGTGAACGACACCGCGTTGCTAGCCGGATCCAGCACCTTCGATACCCGCATCGCGCTCCTGTCGCCTGCCTCATGGACGGACAAGACGCTAACCCATCCACGACGAAGCGCCCACAATCCTAAACCTTCGTGAGCTACATGACAGACGGCATGGGGAGGACTAGAGATATCGGTCCTTTTTGCCAACTCCTCTTCTCGGAGTCTCCGAGGGCAGCCAAATGGAGCATCAAGCCAGACTGCTGCGCATGAGGTGCAAATATCATTGAGCAATGAAGGCCCCCTTTGACGTGCGCACCGCTGAGCCCGTGGACGTGCCGAGTATGGCGAAAGTTCACGTCGACACCTGGCGCGAGACCTACCGGGGATTAATGAGCGATGCTGTGTTGGACGACCCAGCGCTGCTGAGCTGGCGCGAGAAGTTCTGGACTGCGGCACTGACGGACCCTAACTACAACAGGAACGTCGCCGCCATCGCTTCCTATGAAGACAACATGATCGGCATTGCGATGTCTGGTCCGTCCCTAGACGAGGCCAACGGGCCACAGCAGTTGTACCTCCTCTACGCATACGCCGAGTTCCATGGCTCGGGAGTGGGCCAGGCACTCCTCAACGCAGTCATCGACCCCACCGCACCCGCTACGCTTTGGGTCGCCGATCCCAACCCGCGCGCGCAAGCCTTCTACCGAAAGAATGGATATGTTATCGACGGGGCGGTAAGAACCGACGACGACGTGCGATCGGTTCGCATGGTTCGAGCCTCAAAATTCGACTACGAAGTAGGAAACGCCAGTGAACCTGTCGCGACGTCACTACCCCTCTGCTGAGCGGATGGACGCAGCCCGCAAGCTGGCACAACGGGTTCTGGAGCAACAGAAACTATAGGAGCAGCTCCCCCGGGCTGTCGGCGCTGACCTGCCCGATACTGAGCAGGCTTGGGCCGAGTGCCCGTGGTGGGTAATCTGGCGATGGTGATTGAAGATGAACAGGAACTGGTTGGCGGGAACACCTCGGATAGCGTCGTTCGCATCGGCGGCACCGTTCGTAAGCCGTGGCATCCCACATCGGGTGCTGTTCAAAACTTCATGCAGGCTCTTCGCTCTCACGGCGTGGACACACCGGAGCCTCTAGGTCGAGACGCCGAGAACCGGCACGTCGTGGAGTATTTAGCTGGAGTAACTGCACTGGACTCGCTTCCGCTCAGCCTGGACGACCTCCGCCGGGTCGGCCGACTGGTCCGACAGATTCACGATGCGAGCGAACACATTCCCCTACCTGAAGTGGACGACTGGAACCTGCCGCTACCCACCGCGGAACCCGATCTGATGTGTCACAACGACTTGGCTCCATGGAACCTCATCATCGGGGAACGGTGG
Source organism: Arthrobacter vasquezii (assembly GCF_029455255.1). Classification (NCBI taxonomy): domain Bacteria; kingdom Bacillati; phylum Actinomycetota; class Actinomycetes; order Micrococcales; family Micrococcaceae; genus Arthrobacter; species Arthrobacter vasquezii. Next base: position 5,203 of record NZ_JAROKN010000069.1, read on the forward strand.
GTATTCATTGACTGGGATGGTGCAGGGCCTAGTACCCGCCTCTGGGATTTGGCTTATGCCGCCCAAGCCTTTGGATCGTTATTCGAGGGACAACCAATAGACGATGCCGCTGCGAACCTCCGCGCCTTCATCGACGGATACGACGCCAGTTCCGAACTGCGCCAGGCACTCCCAGATGCGATGAGTAAGCGAACCACAGCAATGTATGAGCTATTGAAGCGTTCGCATGAAACTGGATTCCAACCATGGGCCAACATGTATGCCGACGGGCATGGTGAGCATTGGCGGGCCGCCGCCGATTACGTCGATCGGCATCACGGCGTTTGGAAACAAGCACTCGAAAGGTAGAAACCACCGGATGGGGGCCGTTCGTGCAGTAGCTTCCCTCATCCGGATGACACCTGGGTCTACCTTTATTAGATGTGTTCTGAAGTAAGCGACGGATATGCCCGCCGTGCTATGGAGTACGCCGAGCACCTCGGGTCGATGGCTGCGGTCCACCCCTCCGACCGGCAGCTGGTAGACACTTGGGCGGCCAGTATCGTCGGGCAGGTGATCGATGCTGGATGTGGGCCCGGACATTGGACACACCACCTGGTTCAGCAAGGCCTCAGCGCCTCAGGTGTCGATTTGGTCCCCGACTTCATTGACCGCGCCCGCACCAGCTACCCGGGCGTCCCATTCGACGTTGGAAACCTCGACGCGATTGACGTTGCCGATGGAACGGTGGGCGGGGTTCTTTCCTGGTACTCGCTGATCCACCATGAACCCGACACCATACAAGTGCCCTTGGGCGAGTTCGCGCGCGTCATCTGTCCTGGCGGTGGACTTCTGATTGGCTTCTTCGAAGGGCCGAAAATCGAAAGCTTCGACCATGCTGTGGTGACCGCTTATCACTGGCCGACCGATGCGTTAAGCCATGAGTTACGGGTTGCGGGGTTCGATATCGTCGAGGCGCATACTCGGACCGGGTTGCACCACCGCCCGCACGGTGCCGTAGTTGCCCGTCGCGCCGACACCCCATGAATCGAGCTTCGCGCTGCGACCTCGCGCCTGAGTGACGTGTGAAGGTGCAACGCATCGATAAACTGGGATGTGCGCGCGGTCGGTACTGTAACCCGCCTCGATTTCAGATAACGATGTTTGGAGGGACTCGAGGTTGGAAGGGACCGTCGGTGCGTGGGGTGATGAGAGTATGCGCTTCACTAACGTCAGTGAGCCGATGTACCTGCTCGGTGTGGCCCTAGCGGATGAGGCAACCGCAGAACACGCTCGGGAGGCCATGCATTCCATCCACAAGGCCGGCCGGAAACTTCACTGGCGGGACCTGGAACCGAAAGCAAAAGCACAATCAGTCGAAACGGTCGCCGCTCTCGGGCTTGACCACTTGATTGTTGTGGCAGCTCCAATGGATCCCCGCCGGCAGGAACGGGCGCGGGCGAAGTGCCTGGAGCGACTGTGTTGGGAGGTTCAGGACCTCGGAGGTTCCCGCGTGGTGCTCGAAGCCCGCACTGATTCGTTGAATAAGCGCGGTCATCGATCAGGACATCGTCGTATCCCGGATCAAGCTTTAGAAACGCGAAAGCCAGGTCCCGTGATATCGCGGGGGTCCTGGCTTCACTTCTTCCACCCCGCAGGATGGAAGCTCATGCAATAGCTTATGCATTTCTTGCGACGCATGCAATCAACTCAATGCATGCGACCATGCGATGGCCCGTTAGCGGTGGGCCAGCCACTTCGTCATCTCGCGCTTTTCAGCGTGGCTCAATCGCGTCGATAGGATGGTCGTGTGCGCAGCATACCGCCCTATAAACAGCGGATGAGTGGCCGGAGATGAGCATTACGTTGCTGATGGCGGCTTTTGGCCTTCAATGTCGGCGGCACCTGCTGCACTTGTGTCGAGTCTCGCCAGCAGGCGGATACTCGAACCGTGGGACCTGTGTGCCCTGATTTACGACAGAGGGATACATAGTGGACGACCCAACAGAACTCGAAACGCTGCCGGTTGAGCAACTCATCGAGATGATCCGTGAGCGAACCGGAGCGGGAGTGAATCTCTCGTTTCCTGGGAAGGTCCTCGCGCGCCAGATCGGACGCCGCGTGCGTCCGCGCAACCAGCGCACGGTGAAGTCTTTAAGCGTCGGTGACGAACACGGCCGCTCGCGCAATCTGATCCTTGAAGGCGACAACCTCCAAGCTCTGGCTTCTCTCTACCGTGAGCGAGGCCAGATAGACATGATCTTGACGGACCCGCCCTACAACACAGGCGGCGACTTCCGATACAACGACAAGTGGGACAAGGACCCGAACGATCCCGATATGGGTGAGTTCGTGGGTAGTGATGACCCCGCCAAACACACAAAGTGGATGAAGTTCATGTATCCGCGACTGCAAATGATGCGGGCGATGCTCAAACCGTCCGGGGTGCTGGCCATCTGCATCGACAACAGAGAACTGTTCCACCTCGGCCAGATGCTCGACGAGCTGTTCGGCGAGGAGAACCGTCTTGCCATCATCAACTGGCAGAAGACGGCCGCTCCGCGCTCCGACAAGGGTGGGGTTACGACGACGACGGAGTATGTGCTCGTTTATGCCCGAAACCTCGCTCGGACGAAAACTGCTTCCTTGGAGCGCACCGATGCGGACAACCGGCGCTACGGCAATCCAGATAACGACTCGCAGGGGCTTTGGCGCGAGGGCAACTTGACCGCCCGCACCTGGGCGGAAACGGGTGACTATGCGATCCAGTCGCCCTTCACGGGTGAAATGCACTATCCCGCCGGCGAAGGAGCCTGGCGGCATCCCAAACGGAACATCAAGTCGTGGGTGGAGCAATGGGGTTCCGCGTACCAGGAGAAGTCGATCGGAGATGGCAAGGTCAGGGCTCTCGTCCTGAAAGATGGTTTCAGTCAGGAAAGCGCAGAGCTCGCCACCAAACGGCTTGCGGAGCCGGAATGGCCCTTCATCTGGTTCGGGCGCGATGGTCAGGGACGTCCACGAACGAAGACCTACCTGGAACAGATTAAAAAGGGGAAGGTGCCTGTCACCTACTGGGCGGATGAGGAGCTCGATGTTCCCGAAGAGCTCGGTTCGACCTCATGGGACTTCGAGGAATCGGGACGCAGCAGCGACGGGTCGAGTGAACTCACGGCCATCGTCGGTAAGGGGCATGGTTTCACCACGGTGAAGCCGTTGAAGCTGATGATGAAACTGATCCAGCTATGGGTGCCTGATCACGGCACGGTCCTGGATCCCTTCGCGGGTTCCGGCACGACGGGTCATGCTGTCCTCGGCCTCAACGTATTGTCCGGGTCTGATCGGCGTTTCATACTCGTCGAACAAGGACGCCCAGAGCGAGGTGACTCCTACGCACGTGCCCTAACCGCCGATCGGCTCAAGCGGGTTGTCAACGGGGACTGGGCCAATGAACAGGGTCAGGCTATGGGCGGCGGATTCACGTTCAAGGTTCTGGAAAAGAGGGTCGACGCTAAAACTCTTTTGCTAATGGAACGTGACGAGATGATCGACACGGTTATCTCCTCGCATTCGAGCACAGGCAGTCGGCGGGTAGCGGTACTTATCCCGTTGAATCGAGGGAATGAGCCTTACACATACTTAGTGGCGAAGAACGCAAGCAATGAAGGCATCTACCTCGTGTGGTCCGGGGCAAACTCAAACACCGATCTGACCGAAGAAGTCTATGAGGCCATCACAGAGGAAGCGGATGCAGCCGGCTTAGCGGACATTTATCACGTCTACAGCCGCCGCAACCTGCTCGTCACAGATGACGTTGTCTGGTACCAAATCCCCGACAGAATCCTGTCCGATTTTGGCTTGGATGTTCGCACTGAGTCCTTTACCGAGGAGGGGTAATCATGGCGCTTGAGCTCTTCCAGTTTCAGCAGGTTGCTGCATCGCAGATCGCTGACCGCTATGTCGAATATGTATCGGAACCCATCGTCTTCGGACGCGGGTCCAAGCGCCGGGATGTTCCGTTCTACCAGTCCCTGTCATCCATAACAGGGTCGGGTAAGACAGCCATTCTGGCTCAAGCTGTCAGTGAAATCGCTGCCCTGTCGGACCTCCCGCCTGTCATCCTTTGGCTATCGAAGGGAAAGGTTGTCGTTCAACAGAGCTATGCGAACCTCGCCGACGGCGGGAAGTACAACCACCTTCTAGCTGACATCACGGTCCGCCTCCTGAGCGAGTACGACCCCGAAGACGCGGCCGATTCGAAGGAAGCCCTGTTGTACTTCGCAACGGTGGGCACGTTCAACCAAAAGGACCGCGAGAAGAGCAACCTGAAGATCTTCGCGGCCGACACTGACAACATAGAGAGCACTCGGTGGGAAGCGCTGAAGATCCGCGAAACCGCCGAAGGCCACCGTCGCCCTCTGGTCGTGGTCTACGACGAAGCGCAGAATCTCAGTGACCAACAGACAACACTGCTTTTCGAGCAGCAGCCGGCGGCATTCCTACTGGCCAGCGCGACGCTGCGTTTCCCAGCTCAGTTCGACACCGAGGTAATCCAGCCTTTGAGGACATCAGCTGGATACCACGACGGGGACCTCATAACCTCGGTCAAGTCCTCCACCGTCGTGGGGTCAGGACTCGTGAAAGGACTTATCTCCCTCGATGGCCTGAACGCCCCCATGGAGGAGACCGTGTCGGAGATGCTCGCGGATCTGCGCGACGCGGAAAGAAGCGCGCAAGCGGAGAAGCTCAACTTCACGCCGAAAGCCATCTACGTCTGCAACACAAATATCTTGGCAGACGACGCAAGCCAGACAGATAACCCTGAACAGGAGTTCGACCAACGGCAGGCACCACCAATCACGATATGGCGCTACCTCACGGAGCAGTGCGCTGTGCCCTCCACCGAGATAGCGGTGTACGCCGACCTGAAGACCCATAAGGACTTCCCCCTGCCTCTCGACTTCACACTCTTCAACGGCGGCGAGAGTGATTATGAGAACTTCGTAACCGGCGATTTCCGACACATCATCTTCAATAAAACCCTCCAGGAGGGCTGGGACGACCCCAGCGTGTACTTCGCATACATCGACAAGACGATGGAATCCACGGTCGACATCACGCAAGTGGTTGGGCGCGTCCTGCGGCAGCCCGGTGCGACACACTACGAGGCAGACCGCTTGAACACCGCTCACTTCTATGTCCGTGTGGACCGCAATGATTCCTTCGCCCAGGTCGTTGAAGACGTGCGTAAAGGACTCGGCGGCGACGCCCCCGAAGTCCGCATCCTCACTTCTCCGCCAGGAACGGAGCAGACGGAAAACTTGGTACCGAAACAGCAGCTGGCAATTCCGCGCACTTTCATCAACAACGCTCCAACGGTCGATCCAGTGGAGAAGGTCATCACCAAGGTTCATGACTATTCACTAGACGCGGTGAACACCTACGGGGTCGGCAGGCGACGAACAGTACAGCAGGCAATCGGCTCCTCAGAGTCCGTCGATTCCGAATGGGTCGACTTCGAACAATCGAACCGCGTGAGCGCACGCTGGGTGTTCCGACGCGAGGTTGCTCGCAGATACAAGCCGGCACTGATGGTGATGAACACCGACACGGAGAAGTTCGATGCCAAGGTCGGCGTCGGCAGCACTGCATACGGAAGCCTGGCCGATAGCGCCGCTGATGCGGTCGATGCCTATTTGCGATATGCCGTCATCAAACAGCACAAGCCCAAGCCATATGTCGTCGGCAGCACTTTGGTCCGCCGCGGAAGCATGGAACCATTCAAGAACGCCTTGCATGAGGGGTACGACGGACTGAACGACCTTGAACGTCGCTTCGCACGCGCCATCGACGAAACGGGGCTGCCGTGGGCGCGCAACAGGTCGCAAACTGGGTACAAGATCCCACTGGTCACACAGGGGCAGACGGTTTGGTTCTTCCCCGACTTCCTCATCTGGGTCGACGGTGAAGTGATCTGCGTTGACACCAAGGGAAGCCACATCGTCGAAGGCGATGCCCGACGCAAGCTACTTTCTATCCAGCCACATAAAGACGTTCCGACCCACGTCGTGGTGAAGTTCGTGACTGAGGGAACGTGGAAGTCCGATGGGACCGCCGACAGCAAGGACGGCTTCTCAGTTTGGGAGCTCGGCTCCGGCCAAGACCTGAGGCCGCTTCCGCACGAAGACCTAGAATCGGTTGCGAAGTCCTTCGTTAGAGTGCCCGAGGACGAGGACTAGGCCGACCGCATCACCGCTCCACTCCTCCCGCTGCTGTCTCACAACCTTCCAGCGTTACTCGGTTGTTCGGGAAGCGAAGAGGTTCTCGTAGAGCACGCCGGTCGCTGCCGCTTGGATGAACTTGTCGATGATGTCCACAGCCCAGTCCTGGGCTGTCCAAGTGCCGGGCTTGTAGAGGCCGAGGGCGGTGTTGAGCAGGACATCACCGGTGTAGACGGTGGCGAATACGGCAGCGATGGCCTTCGGTCCTCGCAGGCCCTTTCGTACGACGGTTGCGTGGGCGGTTCCCCACATCGTGCCGAGAGCGAAGTGGGTTGCCCAGTTCAACTGACGCCGACCCTGTTCGGTTGCTGGGTGTATCCGCAGCACTTTCTCGGCAAGATCAGCAGGCGCGAAGCTGGTAGCGCGTCCCGTCAAGGGCATCTCCACGAACTTCTGGAAGGCTGTCATCACTCCTGTGGCGGCGACCCCGGCTGCCGCACCTCTAGTTAGGGATCCAAACAACGAAGGTTTTTTCTTAGTAAGCATGCTGGGGATTATTCTCCAACCCTACAGTGGCGGCAATAGCAGGAGGCCCTTTGCGCCGTGCTCGTGCAGGATCAGCCTTCGGCGTTTACTTCTGCAAGGATCTCGCCGGTATGAGCCAGATGAACGGCCACGTCCCGCAATTTGGTATTTGTTAGGGAGCTGGCCTTGGTCAGGATCACGAATGCTTGCTGATCGTTGATCTTGAAGCGCTCCATCAAAATGCCCTTCGCCTGGCCGATCAGATCCCGGGTATCCATGGCCTGCTTGTACTGATCCAGCTTCTGATAATCGGCGAACACTACAGCGGCGTGCGCTGCCACCAGCAGGCCCACATGTTCTGACTCCTCCGTGAACGCCCCTACCTGCCGCCCGTACAGGTTCAACGCTCCCAAATTGTCACCCTCGACGTACAACTGAAACGAGAGCATGCTGTGGGCGCCGAGCTGGTAAGCCGCCCGGCTGAACTTCGGCCAGCGCGTTTCTTTGCTCATGTCGGCGACCAGCACGGTGCGTTCGTTGAAGACGGCGTCCAGGCAAGGACCTTGCCCGACCTTCATCTGAAGCGCGTCAACCTGGGCGGGCAGGTCGCCGGTGGGGGCATGGGAGTCAACATTCTTACGCCCCAAGACAACACTGATTGACGCCTCGTCAGTGCCAGGAATGATCTCCACAGCTGCTTGGACCAGATCCGAGAGGATCGCTTCCTCGGTTTCGGCGGACTGCAACTCGCGGGCGAGCTCACTCAACCGGACAGCGAGGTCATCCTGCCCGGAAGCACGGGTTCCCTCGTTCTGATCAGTTCCCACACCAACCCACGCTCTTTCGATGACTTGTAAAAGCTCAGTTTATGACCGGCTTGCCGTTTCATCCGCAAACCCGTTCCTCATGAGTAAAGGGAATCCGTAGCGGTGCTCTTCTCTCAGCGTGCGCAATAATGTGAGCACTCATCTCAGAGAGGAATGCGATGACAACTGGCACCGTGAAATGGTTCAACGCCGAAAAGGGCTTCGGCTTCATCAGCCCCGACGATGGGTCCCAGGACGTGTTCGCCCATTTCTCCGCCATCCAGTCCAGCGGGTACCGCTCACCGGAAGAAAACCAGAAAGTCGAATTCGACGTCGTCCAGGGGCCCAAGGTCTTGCAGGCGGAAAACATTCGCCCGCTCTAACCCACGCTGAGGACAAGCGCCCCAACAGCCGATTATTTGAGTGTTTCGCGCATCTGCTGCAAGCGGCCATCGAGTGATACAACATTCTGAACGGCGGCGCTGAGCAGCCGTTGCCCAAGGTCATCGACATGGTCCTCGTAGCGTTCCCGGATCGCCAGCACCGTGGTGATCATTTCTGCCCTGACCCGTTCAAGGCCAGCGATAGCAAGTGCACTGTTCGGCGGCACCGCGGCCTTCTCTCGTGGGTAGTGGGTTTTCAACCCAGCTGCGTGCTCGTCGTCGAGATCCTCCAAGTGCAACGGCTCAACTGACAGAACTTCGCCCTCAGCACTCAGCGGAAGCGCGCACGGAGGTAGTCCTCCTGCTCGGGCGTGAGAGCACCCCAGCGGTCGCCCTCGAACGGCAGCTTGCCGTACTTGTTTGCGCAGCGCCTGCCGGATCGTCTTGGGACTCCTACCAAGCTCGCGTGCTAGCTCGACCGGCGTGAGTCCGCATGCCCCTGCCGCGCGGGCTGGGGCGAACTCGCGGGGCGTGGGCGCAGAGGCC
>NZ_JAROKN010000006.1:0-115909 GCF_029455255.1 Arthrobacter vasquezii
TCGGCCGGGCACCACCGCCCGCTATGACGGTGAGCGGGCGACGGCCCGCCTCCTGGAGGCCGGCCTCCTTCCCGGTTTTCCCGGCGTCCGGCTTGTCAACGGGCTTTCGTTCGGAGGGGGTGCCGACGTCGGCCATGCGCTGCTGGCGGGCTACCGCATCGCCGTCGTTGATTCCCTGTTGGCGCCGCCGGGGAATTACTCGTGGGACGGACACCGCCTGCGGCATCGCGGCCGCCATGCCGGTGATGTGCGGCTCACCGACACGGTGCGCAAGGTTCAGGATCTGTTCCCGGAGTGCAATGTCCGGGGATGGCTGGCTCTGCACGGCAAGCAGGACAACCCGTTCGAACCGATTGTGGACTATCCGCCCTCGCTGGATCGTTCGGCTCTCGTCTCCGTCCACGTTGCCAACGCCGGAACACTGCTTCGGGAGGTTCGGCGCTTCCTGTCCGAGGGCCCTCAACCCAATACAGTCCAGGTGCCGGTGCTCGCACGCTTGCTCGCCGCTGCCGGGCGCTAGGATTGCACAGTGTTCCGCATCCTCTTCCACACTCCAGAAATCCCCGGCAATACCGGGAATGCCATTCGTCTGGCCGCGGTCACCGGCGCTGAACTTCACCTCATCGAACCCCTGGGCTTCGACTTGGAAGACGCCAAGTTGCGGCGGGCGGGTCTGGACTACCACGACCTCGCCGTTTTGACCGTGCACCCTGACCTGGACGCCGCGCTCTCTGCTCTGGAGCCTGATCGGCTGTTTGCCTACACCTCCGAGGGCACCATCACGTACTCGGACATCCAGTACCGTCCAGGCGACGTACTCCTGTTCGGTCCGGAGTCCGTGGGCCTGCCTCCCGAAGTGAAGAACCATGAAGCGGTCACCGCGAGGGTACGGCTCCCCATGCTTCCCTCCCGACGTTCGCTCAATCTGGCCAGCTCGGCATCCATCGTGGTGTACGAGGCCTGGCGCCAGCAGGACTTCAAGGGCGCCCAACTTTCACAACCCATGATGGAGGGCCGTTCGTGACCACGGTAGCTAACCTGTTCGACGACGGCGCCGAGCACTTCGAGCGCTTCGCTCCGGCCCTTTGGAACACCATGGGCAACGCAGTGGTTGCCGCCGCAGATCTGCACATCGGCCAGAGCGTGTTGGATGCCTGCTGCGGAAGCGGAGCGAGCACCATCCCCGCGGCCCAGGTTGTGGGCCCTGACGCGCGAGTTGACGCGGTGGATCTGTCCTCAGGGCTTCTGGCGCTGGCGGCCGCGAAGGCTTCTGCTTTAGGGCTGGACTCCGTCAACTTCACGAAGGCTGATGTCTCCGTGTGGGCCGCTGAACAGACCTATGATGCAGTGCTCTGCTGCTACGGGCTCTTCTTCCTCCCGGACATGGCCGCCGGCGCCCGGCATCTTGCGTCCCAACTGCGCAGTGGCGGCAAGCTTGCCATCAGCACCTGGCAGGACGGCGCCCACGAACCGTTTGTGTCATTGCTGCGGGAGGCCTGCTTCGAAGAACAGCCTGACCTGCGCGATGCCCCGGTTCCTCCACCACTTCGGCAAATGGCCGAAATATCCTCAGTCGAGAAGCTGTACTCTTTCCTGGAGACAGTCGGCTTCGGGTCAATCGAAGTGCACACTGCTCCTCTGCAGATCCCCCTGGACGCTGACCTTGCCTGGACCCTGGTGCTGGGGACGGGCTACCGGTTCCTGCTGCCTCCTGATACAGCGGGCAGGGAGCGAGTGCGCAGCCGCTTCATGGAAAAACTGGGCGACGAGCCGACCCTCAATGCCGACTCCCTGATCGCGGTGGCAATCCGTGAATAACGCCTGATCCGCCGGACCCATCCACCGCGTCAGCCGCTTCGAACTAGAGGTGTTACCAGTTGTAGCGGATCGGGCACGGAAACCTGCAGAAACGGCGGTCGGGCATGGGCGGAGGAACAGTTGGGCGAAATGTCCTGACCCGCGCACGGGGTCATCATGTTCGGGATAGCCATTCCGGCGCTTTATGCTTGAAACCTATGGATACGCCACGTGTGAGCCGGATTAACCCAGCTCGATCAGACCCTGATCAGGCCGACGCGTCCTCTGGCGCCGCGCCTGACCTGGCTGGTCTGCTGGCTCGGATCGCCCAGCAGGACCAGAGCGCCTTCGCGGAGTTCTACGCCCAGACGTCCCGTCGGGTGTATGGACTGGCCCGGCGCGTTCTGATTGACCCGGAGCTGAGCGAAGACACAACGCAGGAGGTCTACCTGCAGGTGTGGAACATGGCGGACCGGTTCAACGCGGAGGCGGGCAGCCCCATGGCATGGCTTATGACCCTGGCCCATCGCCGCGCGGTGGACAGGGTGCGGTCCGAGCAGAGTTCCACTGACCGTGAAGCCCGGTACGGCGCAGCCATGCAGGTCAAGGACCATGACGACGTCGTTGACACCGTCACGCAGCGGCTGGAAGCGGAAGCCGTGGTCCGGTGCCTGGAGACCTTGACCGGCACGCAGCAGGAGTCGGTGCGCCTCGCCTATTACGGCGGGCTGACGTATCGGGAAGTGGCAGAAAAGCTTGGCGTGGCGGTACCCACCATCAAGTCGAGAATCAGAGACGGATTAATCCGGTTGAAAACATGTTTGGGGGTGAACTGAGATGCAGGACAAGGATATGAACAAGCAGTTTGCAGATGATCTTCGGCAGGACCTGGCCGGCGGCCTGGCCGCCGAGTGGGCTGAGATGTATGCCCTGGATGCTGTGAGCGAAGAGGAGCGCGCCACACTCGAGGACTACATCTCAGCTGCCTCTCCTGAAACCCGTGAGGCGTTCAATGCGCGGGTTCGCTCCACACGCGAGACATTGGCGCAGGCTTATGCAACGCAGGAGGACGAACCGCCCGCTGACCTTTTTGCGCGCATCGTCGCGAATTTGCCGGCCGAGGAAGTGTCTTCACCGGCTTTCCCCGTGACCGGCGCTGGGGATGAGCTGGCAGCACGCCGTAGCGCCCGCCGAACCCAGTCTCCTGCTGGTCGCTGGTTGCTTGCAGCAGCGGCTGCGGTTGTCGTGGCGGTGGGCGGTGTGACCGTGGCGCAGAATTTGCAGCCTTCCTCTATCCAGGAGCAGGTCCTGCAGGCCGGGGATGTCCAACGTGAACAGATCGCGATCGGTGACACAGGCACTGCTGAACTTGCGTTCTCGGAGTCGAGGGATGCCGCCGTCGTGACCCTCGATGATGTACCGGCCCCACCGGAGGGCAAGGTGTACCAGATGTGGCGTCTTCCTGCCGACGGCGCATCGCCGGAATCGCTGGGAACCATGACCGGCGAGGACGTTGCGCACACCGAGCTCGAAATTGAAGGCATCCGAACGTACAGCGGCCTCGCAATCACCGTCGAACCGGAGGGCGGCTCTGAAACGCCTACCCTCCCGATCGTCGCGCAGATCCCCTTCGACGCCTGAGAGGGAACGCTGGGATGGGCTCCGAGCTTCAGCCGGACTGCCCATCCCGCGCCTGTCAGAACCCGGCGATCGTAGCTTCGGTGTTGACCGGAACCACCTGAAAGACCTCGGCGCTTCGGTCCGCGGCAAGACCGCCGCGCTGTGCATTAGCGGTCAGGAACGCGCGAACAGTGTTGTCCATCCGCTCAAGGTCGGGGTGCTGGCTGGCGTGGAAACGTAACGCCCGCATCTTGTCTTCCACATGGTCAGTCACATCGACGAAGTGGTTTTCGAGCTGCGTGGGACCACCGAAGAACCAGAGCCAGGGCACGCGATACGCGTCCAGTCCGCGCGCAGCGAGATCGGGGAAAGCATAGGGATTCTCCACAGCGGGATAAATCGCGCGGGTGACGGCCTCGCCGCATGCCAGGTGGTCCGGGTGGCTCTTCTGGATGCGCTCCCAGTTCCGCTCAGGGTGCATGGACAGCACGATGTGCGGCCTGACACTCCGGATGAGCTCCACGACGCCGGCCACCAGTTCCAGGCTCGGTTCCAGGTAGCCGTCCCGGTACCCGAGGAAATGCACCGTTTCGACGCCGACCAGCCGGGCGGCTGCTCGCTGCTCCTGTCGCCGCCGGTCAACTATGTCCGGACGATGCTCATCGGAGAAGCCGCCTGCGTCGCCATCGGTCATGATGCAGTATTCAACGACGACGCCGGCCGCGGTCCACTGAGCCACGGTGCCCGCTGCGCCAAAATCAATGTCATCGGGATGCGCTACGAAACAGAGAACCCGGCTTACCCCGTCTTCCGGCCGTTCAGGAACGTCTGGCATGTTCAGCTCCTGCGGTTGTTGATCTCTGCCGTCGCCTGCGGCAAGACAGTTGACAGGTCACCCACGATGCCGAAATCCGCGATGTCGAAAACCGGGGCGTCCGGGTCCTTGTTCACTGCCACGATGACCTTCGCCGTCTGCATGCCGGCCTTCTGCTGGATGGCGCCGGAGATGCCCGCGGAGATGTAAAGCTGCGGGGAGACCGTCTTGCCCGTCTGGCCGATCTGGGCTGAATGATCAATCCAGCCGGCATCCGTAGCGGCCCTCGACGCACCCACAGCACCGCCGAGCGCGTCGGCAAGTTCCTCGACCGGTCCAAAGTTACCGTCCACTCCCCTGCCCCCTGCCACCACGATGCGTGCTTCGTCCAGCGACGGTCGGCCACTCACGGCCCGTTCGGAACGTTCCGTAATCCGTGCTGCGTGGCTGGGCACTGCGACGTGCACCCGGCGAACCTCGGGGCTGGAACCGCCCTGCACTGTTGCGATCTCCACGCTGTTGGCCTTGACCGTGATGATCGGGCACCCGGTGGTGACGGAAGCGTTCACCGTGTAGGAGCCTGCGAACACCGACTTCGTGACACTGAAGTCCTCGCCCACTGCGATGGCATCCGTGATGACACCTGAAGACAAGCGGATTCCGACCCGCGCAGCGATCTCCTTGGCTTCGAACGTGTTGCCAAGGAGCACTGCATCAGCTTTCGCCTCCACCGCTGCGGCTGCCAGAAAAGCCGCCTTGCCCGCCACGAGCACGTCACCGAGCCCGTCCTCTGCAGGCTGATACAGCACGCCGGCTCCGTGAGCGCCGAGTTCTGCCGAAACACCGTCCGTCAGCACTCCACAGAGTGCAACCACCGGCTCGCCCAGCATTCCAGCAAGGGTCAACAGCTCACGATCGGTCTTGTGCAGGTGCTCACCGGGCGTGTCAATGTAAACGAGGACATTTGCCATTCCAAAGGCTCCTTGAGAAGTGGTTGGCTGGGATCGCTGCGCTCAGAGCAGCTTTTGCTCAGCGAGGAAATCAACCAGTCGCCGACCGGCATCGCCCTCGTCGGTGATGATGACGCCCTGCGAGCGTGGAGGACGCTGCTGCGCCTGCTCGACCCGCGTCCACGCTCCGCTGAATCCAACCTCGGAAGCATCGAGTCCGATGTCAGCAAGGGTGAGGGTGGTGATCGGTTTTTTCTTGGCTGCCATGATGCCCTTGAAGTTCGGGTACCGCGGCTCATTGATCTGGTCCGTCACCGACACCACGGCGGGCAGCGTACTCCTGACCGTCTCAGCCACATTGTCGCTTTCCCGGCGGGCGATCAATTGGCGGCCGCCGTCGTCGTGCGTGAGCTCAAGGCTGGACGCGAAGGTGACCTGGGGCAACTGCAGCAGCTCTGCGAGCTGCGCTGGAACCAGGGAGGTCTCTCCGTCTGTGGAGGCCATGCCCGTCAGTACCAGATCCGCAGTGCCCAGATGGCGTACGACGGCGGCGAGCGCGCGTGAGGTGCCGGAAGCATCCGAGCCGGCGAGGGCATCATCACACAGGTGGATGCCCTCGTCTGCGCCGATTTGCAGTGCCTTTTTCACGGCGTTCACGGCGGCTGGGGGGCCCATGGTGACCGCCATGACGCGGTGACCGTTTCCGCCCTGTGCTTCAACAAGCTGCAGTGCCGCTTCGAGGGCGTACTCGTCGAGTTCAGACAGAATACTCTCGGAGCGATCGGTGGTGCGGTGCTCGCCGTCGAGATGACGGTCGAACTGGGTGTCCGGTACGTGCTTGACCAACACCGCGATATTCAGCGCGGGAATTGCCTCGTCCATTGCTGCCTTTCCTTCGGCCCATTGCTGCCCGCAGACAAGCTAACCACAAAGGTGTCCTGATCACAGCAGGAATATGACGCAGCGGCAGTCCCCTCGAGAGGGAGCTGCCGCTGCGTGAATCCACCGGGTCAGGCCGGCGACTGACCAACCGTTACATCGAGCGTCAGGGTCTCTTCGCCACGGACGAGTTCGATCTGCGTGGACTGCCCTTCAGCGAGCATCCGGACGGCTGCGGTCAGGGCCTGCGGGTCCTCGATCGGCAATTCACCCACCCGGGTAATGACGTCCCCTTCCTGGAAGCCTGCGGTCTCGGCTGGGCTGCCGGGCTCGACCGACTGCACCTGCGCACCAACCGAGAAGGAGCTGGCGCCCGCCGCGCTGTCGGATGCCGCTGCACCGACGCTCACGCCGAGGAAGCCGTGCGTTGCTGCACCGTTGGCGATAATTTCTTCCGCTACTCGCTGGGCGTAGTTGATCGGGATGGAGAAACCGACGCCGATATTGCCGGCGCTCTCCCCCGAACCTGCCGACGCGATCGCGAC
Organism: Arthrobacter vasquezii; assembly: GCF_029455255.1. NCBI lineage: Bacteria > Bacillati > Actinomycetota > Actinomycetes > Micrococcales > Micrococcaceae > Arthrobacter > Arthrobacter vasquezii. The sequence goes on from NZ_JAROKN010000006.1 coordinate 6,606, forward strand.
ATTGACGCCGATGATCCGACCCTGCGAATCCACCAGCGCACCCCCCGAATTACCCTGGTTGATCGCGGCGTCTGTCTGGATCACGTTCAGATAGATGGAGCCCTGGGATCCCTGCTGCGGCGCCTGGGAACCATCAGGCGGGAGGAAGTTGAATCCGTCTCCCGGAGCCTGTTCCGGAGCATCCGACTGTTCTTCAGGAACGGCCGACGACTGCACGCTGATTGTGCGATTGAGCGTCGAGACGATGCCGTCCGTGACGGTGCCGCTCAGCCCGAGCGGAGCGCCGATTGCTATTGCAACATCACCGACGTTCAGTTCCGACGAATCAGCGAGGGTGGCCGGCTGAAGGTCCGGCGCATCGATCTTGATGACAGCCAGGTCCGAGAGCGGGTCAGTGCCCACTATCTGAGCCTGGAATACCCGTCCGTCGTTCGTGCGAACTTCAACGGCAGGGTCCGCAACCTGACCCCCCAGGGTGACGACGTGCGTGTTGGTGAGGATGTGGCCCTCAGCGTCAAGAATGATCCCTGAACCTGACCCGCCTGACCCGCCGCCGTTCACGGAGATGGTGACGACGCTCGGTGAAGCTTTGGCTGCGGCGCCGGTAATCTCGTTGACGCTTTCGGTGTCATTAACCACAACAGACTGGGCCTGGGACGTGCCGTTGTTGGGTCCCTGGTTGCCCGTCTCCAGCAGGGCGTCTGCTCCGACGGCCACTCCTCCGCCGAGAAGACCGGCCACGAGCATCCCGGTCAGGAACGTACCGGATCCAACGCGCTTCACGGGCCCACGCTGCTTCTTCCCTTGGCCCGCTGGCCGCGCATACGAACCATACCCGAAGGAAGCACCCTGCTGGTGCCCGCCGGCTGCGTGAGTTTCGGGCCCGTTCCCGACCGAATGATATGGGTCCGCCGTCGGTGCGGTGATCGGCTGGTGCTTCTGTTGCGCCGCGGGGAGGTTGGGGTTGTGGCTGGGCGGATTAGTTGGCCGTGGAGGAAGCGGTCCGTTGTAGGAACCGGTTGTGTTCTCGGTCATCGGTTGTCCTTTCACTGATGCTTCTAGAACTATGGCAAAGCAATCTGTACCCGCGACTGACGTTGCCTGTACGGCGGCTGTGAGCCCACCGGACGACCTCGTTCTTCATTCTCCCGCAGATGGGACAAAGCCGGTTACGGTGCAGGTCCTGGAGCGGTTTCGCTCGCGGCATAGCCCACCCGGTGGACTGCCCCCAGAGCGCACCATAGAATCGCAGTCAGGCGAACCCGGGGGATCTGTGCCTTGCCAACGGCTGTTCGCCAGTTCCCGGAGCGCCCGGCGGACACTGCTGAAGGGTTGTGAATGAAGTCGAGCATTGCACGCATCTGCTCCGCCGCGGGTGTAGGAACAGCCGCCCTGCTGAGCCCTTTGGTTGCCGCTCCCGCCTATGCCGTAGATCCTGTTGATTTCAATTCCCAAACGGTGGTTGACCAAGCGGACGTCCTCTCTGATTCCGAACAGCAAGAGGTTGAACAGTCGATCGAACAGCTGCAGGCTGAGCACGGCTACACCCTGCATGTCGCCTACGTTGACTCCTTCACCAACCCGTCGGACGCCAAACAATGGGCGATAGCCACTGCCGAGACCAGTAGCTTGCAGGCTGACGATGCAATCTTTGTGATCGGCGTCGACGATCGGACAGGCGGCCTCCTTGCGGACAGTTCGAGCGTTGTGGATGACCAGTCGAACGGGATCTACCAGAGTTTCGCCGTACCGGAATTGGAGAACGACGACTGGACGGGCGCTGCTGTCGCTGCAGTCACCGGGGTTGACCAGGTTCTCGACGGCGGCACCGTCAGCCCTGCCGGAACGTCCAGTGACGGAGGAGGAGGTTCGTTCCTCTTCATCGGAGGCCTGCTCGTCCTGGCTGGTGTGGGTGGATACTTCTATCTCCGGTCAAAGCGCCGTAAGCCGGACGCACAGGAGCAGAACCGGCACCCTTCAGAAATCGAGTTCGGACCCGGCCGCGGGGCCGACGGTCAGGTTCTGGATCCGTTGGCTTCACTGAGCGTGGAGGACCTGCGGCTTCGCGCGGGAAGCCTGCTGATAGCAGCGGACGACGCCATCAAATCAAGCGAGCAGGAAGTCGGGTTCGCGCAGGCCCAGTACGGCGATGAAGCAGTCAAGCCGTTCGCGGCGGATATCACCGCAGCGAAGGCCCATATGAGCGAGTCATTCAAGCTTCAGCAGCAGCTTGATGACCACATTCCGGACACAGAGGAAGACCAGCGGAAGTGGCTTGGTGACATCATCCGCCGGTGTGAGTCGGTTAATGCCAGCCTGCAGGAGCACAAGGCAGATTTCGACGCCCTGCGGAAGTTGGAACGCAATGCTCCGCAGGCCCTGTCGGATGCACAGGCTTCCGCGAACGATGTCGGAACGCGGCTGAACGCGGCTGAACGTACGTTGCGAGAGCTCCAGGGACGGTACGCTATCTCGGCGACCGCGCAAATCGAGGACAACGTGGTCCAGGCGCGCGAAAGGCTGCAGTTCGTTGACAATGCCGCTTCCACAGCACAAAGGCATCTGTCCGAGGGCAACACCGGTGCCGCCGTCGTCGCCGTCCGAGCCGCCGAAGAAGGTGTCCACCAGACCAAGGTCCTGCTGGAAGCCATCGATCGCCGTGCCACGGAACTGGGCACTGCCGAACGCGAAATGGAAAGGGCCGTCTCGGATGCGGCCCAGGACGTTGCGCAGGCGCAGGCCATGGTTGCTGCCGGCTCCAACCCTGAACTCGCCGGTCCGGTAGCGGGCACAACGGCAGCGTTGGAATCGGTGAAGCGGGAGATCGCGTCGGGCAAGATAGACCCCGTGGCGCTCCTCCAGCGAGTCGAGACTGCGCATACGCAGCTCGACGCCGCCATCGGCGGAGTCCGTGATCAGGCAGAACAGACCCGCAGGGCACGCGAAAGCCTGCAGCACACCATCATGGCCGCCCAATCACGGATCTCAGGTACGGCGGACTACATTCGTGCCCGGCGCGGCGGCGTGGGCAGTGAAGCCCGGACTAGGTTGGCGGAGGCGGAGCGCAACCTTGACTATGCGATGCGCATCCAGTCGGATGACCCGGTGACGGCGCTCTCCCATGCCCAGCAGGCTGTCGCTTTGGCCGAACAGGCCGGTCAGATCGCGCAGAGCGATGTGGACGGCTTCGGTGGACGTATGGGCGGCTTTGGAGGCGGCGGTATGTTCGGCGGCCGCGGGGACGGCATGGGCGGCGCACTCCTCGGCGGCATCCTCATTGGTTCCATCCTCAACGGAGGCGGGCACGGCGGAGGATTCTTCGGCGGCGGCGGCGGCGGGTTCAGCGGAGGCGGTGACGCCGGCATGTTCGGCGGCGGCGGATTCGGTGGTTTCGATGCCGGTGGCGGCGGATTCGGTGACTTCGGGGGCGGCTTCGGAGATTTTTAGGTGAGCGACCTCAACAGGCAGTGAACTACTCAGGAAGATCGAAAGGTAACCCATGGTAAAGCAATCAATTTTCGGACGTATCGCAACACTGGCGAAGGCCAACATCAACGCAATGCTGGATCAGGCTGAAGACCCGCAGAAGATGTTGGACCAGATGGTCCGCGACTACTCGAACAGCATCGCCGAAGCCGAAAGCGCGGTGGCCCAGACCATCGGTAATCTGCGCATGCTCCAGGAGGACTACAACGAGGACCGAGAGAACGCCCGCAACTGGGGCAACAAGGCGCTCGCGGCCTCCAAGAAGGCCGACGAGTACCGTTCGTCCGGCGATGTGCCTGACGCGGAGAAGTTCGACAATTTGGCCAAGGTTGCTATTCAGCGTCAGATCACCGCTGAAAATGAGGCCAAGGGCGCAGAGCCCACGATCGCGTCTCAGACGGAAATTGTGGAAAAGCTCAAGACCGGGCTGAACCAGATGAAGGGCAAGCTCAACGAACTGACCAGCAAACGCGATGAGCTCATTGCGCGTTCACGCACGGCCGCAGCACAGGCGCAGGTGCATGATGCCATGAAGAGCATCGACTTCATGGACCCGACAAGCGAGGTAGGGCGTTTCGAGGAGAAGATCCGTCGTGAAGAGGCTCGCGTTCTCGGTCAGGCAGAACTTGCCAATTCGAGCCTTGACGCCCAGTTCGAGAGCCTTGAGGACCTCGGCGAGCAAAGTGAGATCGAGGCACGCCTCGCCGCCCTGAAATCAGGCGGCTCCGGAGCCGAGGCGCCCTCTGCCATCGAGCAGGGTGCGGACAGCCCGAAATACTGATTCACCACTCGGCATACGGCGGCGGTTCGAGCCTCGAACCGCCGCTGCTCCCGTTAAAAGTTCGCCAAGCCGCCGGTAGATTGGCTTTATGGCTCTGACCCTGGTGTGGCTCCGCGACGACCTGCGCATCGCAGACAATCCTGCCCTGCACGCTGCTGCAGAGCGTGGCGACGTCGTCGTCTGTTATGTGCTCGATGAAGTGAGTGAGGGAATTCGGCCCCTGGGCGGCGCCAGCCGCTGGTGGCTCCACAACTCGCTGTCCTCGCTCCGCAGTGCATTCGAGGATCAGGGGATTCCACTGGTGCTCCGATCAGGTCCCGCAGCGGACGTGATCCCCCGCCTGATCGAAGAGTCCGGGGCGGATGCTGTCTTCTGGAACCGCCGGTATGTGCTCGCTGAGAGAAACGTTGACGCTGCACTCAAGGGTTCCCTCAGCGACGAGGGGTACCAGGTGCACAGCTTTCAGGCGAACCTGTTGTTTGAACCCTGGGAAGTCACGACGGGCAGCGGCTCCCCGTACAAGGTCTTCACCCCCTTCTGGCGGGCGTGCCGTAACCGTCCCGCGCCACGGGAACCCCTTGATGGACCGACAGTGCTGCGCGGTCCGAACGTCGACTCGGAGGACCTCGACGAGTGGCGCCTCCTCCCCGACACGTTCGACTGGGCAGGTGGCCTCAGACAGACGTGGACGCCCGGAGAGCTGACAGCGCAAGCGCTCCTCGATCGCTTCGTGACCGGCACAGTTGACGGATACGCCGATGCCCGCCAGCTGCCTGACGTTGAGGGAACCAGCCGCCTCTCCCCGCACCTGAGGTTCGGCGAGATCAGCCCATTCCAGGTCTGGCACTCTGCCCGGGCCGCATCCACCTCCGCGACCGCCAGTGACCTCGCGATCTTCACCCAGGAACTCGGCTGGCGTGAGTTCTGCTGGCAGTTGCTCTACCACCAGCCACGTCTGGCCACAGAGAACTACCGACCGCAATTCGACGCCTTCCCGTGGCAGCAACCGGACTCCGACGAACTTGATGCCTGGCAGTATGGGCGAACCGGTTTCCCTTTGATCGATGCAGGCATGCGTCAGCTTTGGCATACCGGATGGATGCATAATCGGGTTCGTATGGCGGTCGGTTCGTTCCTTGTGAAGAACATGATGGTGGACTGGCGTGTGGGCGAACAGTGGTTCTGGGACACCCTGGTGGATGCGGATCCAGCCAACAACGCGGCGAACTGGCAATGGGTGGCAGGCTCCGGCGCAGACGCCGCACCCTACTTCCGGATTTTCAACCCCGTCACGCAGAGCAAGAAGTTTGACCCGGACGGCGGTTACCTTCGTCGATGGATTCCGGAGCTGCGCTCCGCGCATAAAGTTCATGAACCCTGGACGGATCTACCGGCCGGCTATCCTCCGCCGCTGCTGGACCTGAAAGTCTCGCGCGAACGGGCGCTCAATGCGTATCAGGACCTTCGCCAGGACTGACTTCCTTCATCGACCGACGTTTGAGCACCTGCGGTACGGCCACCCACAGCGCCAGAATCGTCATGGACAGACCGATGGCGCTCACCGTTCCCGCCGTCCGGCTCAACACGATGTCGAAGACCAGACCGGTTGTTCCAACGAGGACGAGGGCCACGAGGACCATTGTGGTCCTCAGGATGCGATGGGCATGGCGTACCAAAGCCTCCTTGATGCGCAGCCGGAAGAAGGTCCGGTGCAGGATCACAGTACCGAGCAGCAGGGCCGTGATCAGGGCGGACAACACGACGAGCACGAGATAGACCGCGATCTGAAATGAGTCCAGCTCCGTGAAACGCGACTGAAACGGCAGTGTGAGCAGGAAGCCGGTGAGAATCTGGATACCGGTCTGGAGTACACGAAGTTCCTGGAGTATCTCAAGCCAGTTCCGGTCAACACGCTGGAGCGCCGTCTCCCCGCGTTCCTTATCCTCACCCACAGCGCCCTGCTCGATCATGGACATAGTGTAGGTGAGCCGGGCACGCAAAAGGGCGCAATGATGCGGGAATGACGAAGGTCCCGGAAGCCAAGCTTCCGGGACCTTCGTTTTCTAGTTGCGGGGGCAAGATTTGAACTTGCGACCTCTGGGTTATGAGCCCAGCGAGCTACCGAACTGCTCCACCCCGCGGCGTGATTACTACTCTACCCGCCGCGGGGGCGGATCCCAAATCGGGATCCAGATGCATTATTCGGTGGCTCCTCCGGACGCTTCAGACAAACGCGTTTCGGCATCCAGTGCCCGCTGCAGTGCCTGGTCGAGCCGCTCTTGTGCCTCACCGTAGGCAGCGAAGTCGCCCTCGGCGAGCGCGGTCTGGCCCTCCTGGATTGCCGCGTTCGCTTCCTCCAGCGCCGCCCGGAGATCCGCTGCCGGATCACCCGTGCCCGGCTCTGCGGGTGTGGTGGGCTCCTCCGTCGGCTCCTCCGGGGATTCGTTCCCGGAATCCGAGCCCACCAGCGGCGCAGGCAGATCAGGGGTCTCCCCCACATTCTCGCTGTCTCCGGTCACAGCGCCGGAGTCTCCCTGGAACACCTGGTCCAGTGCTTCATCCAGGGTGGGCGCAAAGCCGACCTGATCACCGAAGCTCACCAGCACACGCCGCAGGACGGGGAAGGACGAGTCCCCCGAGGACTGGACGTACACCGGCTGCACGTAAGCGATTCCGCCACCGATGGGCAGCGTCAGGAGATTACCGCTGATCACTTCGGAGGCGCCCTGGCGCAGCAGGTTCAGCTCCTGCGAGACCTCAGTGTCCGAGTTGAAGAGGTTTGCCGCCTGGCCCGGCCCGACGGCGGAGTCCTGACCGGACGAATCGAGCAATCGCAGGGTTCCATAGGTTTCTGCCTTGACACCGGGTTCACCGGTACCGGCGTCACCGTCCGCTGCAAGGAAGCCGTAAAGGATGTTGCGCGGTTCCTGGCCCTCCGGAACAAATGGAATGAACGGAGTGGTCAGTGAGAAGCTGGCCGACTCCTGATCGGGCATCTGGAGCGAGAGGTAGAACGGAGGCTGCTTGACGTCCTGCTCGCCTTCTTCCAGCGTCGGATCAACCGGTACAGCCCACGCCTGGTTGTTGCTGTAGAAAGGCTGGGTCTCTGTCACGTGGTAGCGCGCGAGCAGCTCCCGTTGGACCTTGAAGAGGTCCTCCGGGTACCGTACGTGCGCCATCAGGTCAGCCGACATCTCGCTGTACGGTTGCAGCGACGTCGGGTACACCTTCTGCCAGGCCTTCAGAATGGGGTCCTGATCATCCCAGGCGTAAAGATCAACCGAGCCATCGTAGGCGTCAACCGTGGCTTTCACCGCGTTACGGATGTAGTTCACCTGCTCAGCAGGCAAGGCGGTGGCGACACCTTCGGCGGTCAGGGAATCCACTGTGGCGGACTGAAGTTCCTGCTGAGTGGAGTACGGGTAGTCGGACGTTGTGGTGTAACCCTCGATGATCCATTTGACGCGCCCATCAACGATGGCCGGGTAGGTGTTGCTATCCAGCGTGAGGTAAGGGGCAACCTTCTCCACGCGCTCAACGGGATCACGGTCATACAGGATCTGGGATTCGCTCGTTACCTGGTCCGACAGGAGTAGATCCGTGGACTGGAACTTGAGTGCATACACCAGCCGGTTGAAGAAGTTTCCCACCTGCGGGCCGCCGTCGCCCAGGAACGTGCTGCGGGCCTCCTGGTCGGATTCCTCCGTCTGGGGCCGGTCGATCTCAAGTGGCGTGGCTCCCTCTGGAGCACCGACGATCGAATACTCCGGTGATTCCTCACCGAAGTAGATGCGCGGCTCAAACGTGCTCTCATCCCCCAGCAGGCCCGTGGTCGGGATACCTGACTGAATGAACTCGGGGCGCCCGTCCGGTTCCACGGTTGAACCGGCTGCTGCAACCACGCCGTAGCCGTGCGTGTAGTAGACGTGCTCGTTGATCCAGCCATCCGGAACACCCGCGGTGTTCAGTTCGCGGACTGCAATAACGGTGTCCTCGATCTCGCCGTCGATCTCGTAGCGGTCGACGTTCAGGATCTCCGGGAACTGGTAGTACTGGCGGAACTGCTGGAGCTGGCTGAAAGCGTCGCTCACAAGGTTGGGGTCCAAAAGGCGGATGTTGGCTGTTGTCTCGCCGTCCTCGTTCAACGCTCCCTCCTGGGGAACTTCCTCAACCCCATAGTCATTGACCTGCACCTGGTCCAGGCCGTAGGCAGCTCGAGTCATCTCAATGTTGCGCTCAATGAACGGCTCTTCCCGGCTGAACTCCGACGGAACAACCTGGAACCGCTGGATGACCCACGGGTATACGCCGCCGGCGAGGATAGCAGTGATGACCAGCATGGCCGTACCGATCACGGGCAGGCGCCACCGGCCAATCACTGCGGAAATGATAAACAGGACCGCAACAATGATGGCGGCGGCGGCAAGAATCGCCTTGGTTGGGATGACTGCGTTCACGTCGGTGTAGAGAGCGCCAGCCCATTTACCGTCGCTGCTGATGACGGTGGAGTAGCGGTCAAGCCAGTAGTTGACGCCCTGCAGGATCAGGAAGAGTGCAGCCAGTACCGCGATGTGCGTCCGGGCTGCCTTGCTCGTGAAGAGACCTTTCTCCTCAAGGCGGATGCCACCGTACAGGTAATGCGTCAGTACTCCGGCGATCCCGCTGATGACGATGACGCTCACCAGGAACCCGAGCAGGAAGCTCAGGAACGGCAAAGTGAAGACGTAGAACCCGATGTCCAGCCCGAATTCCGGGTCCGTCTCTCCGAAGGGCTCCGAATTGAAGAACAGGAGCATCCGTTCCCACTGTGAAGACGCTGCGGTTCCCGCAAACGCGCCGAGCACAACGGGAATGCCGATCATGAGCAGTCTGCGGATCGGTTCGAGCTGGGCCTGGTAGCGGTTCAGGTTGTCCTGGACGCTGCTGTCGGGAGCGTAAATGGGCCGTGAACGGTAGGCGATACGCAAGCTGAAGTAAACGCTTGCGCCCATGATGAGGAAGGCAGCCACGAACAGGCCGATCCGCGAGAGGTTCTCGGTGACAAATACTTCGAGGAAGCCCAGCTGGTTGTACCAGAGGACATCGGCATAAACCTGTGAGAAATACACGAAGCCGACGACGAGCAGACCGAGAACGATCAGGGTCGGTACCAGCGGCCCACGCCGCCGGGGTGGGGAGGAATATGGTTGGCTTGGTCTGCTGCCGAACGGGCGGTCAGGTCCGGATGTCACTATTACCTCATCCTTGGGGGTACGGGAGTGCTGGATGCGCAGCGGCGCACGGTCCACTGTTGTTCATTCTGCCCTGTGCACGTCTGGCCCACACAATTCAGTTCCGCCTGAACCGCGGCGCCCCGGAATCGTTTCGCAATCGTGTCCATTCCGACTATGCCTGTCAGACGGGATCCTCACATGAGGGGAGCTGCGCGCCGTCGTCGTTATCTTCTCCCAGCGTCCGGACGGCGGTGACGGCGTCGTCCAGGGTTTCCACGCGGATGACGCGAAGACCGTCGGGAATATGGCCAACAACTTCAGTGCAGTTTGCGGCGGGCGCAAGAAATACCTCGGCACCCGACTCACTGGCACCAACCAGCTTTTGGCGGATGCCTCCAATGGGCCCGACGGCACCGGATGAGTCGATCGTTCCGGTTCCGGCGAAGTGCCTCCCGCCCGTGAGCTGCCCCTCGGTCAGGGTGTCGACGATCCCGAGGGCGAACATCATGCCGGCAGACGGGCCGCCGACATTGTTCAGGGCAATGTCCACCTCGAAGGGGAACTCGAACTCGGACATCAGAAAGACGCCGAGCTGATAGTCGCCGGACTCCCCCAGCAGCGGCTTCACGGACTCCACCACCGTTTCACCGTTTCGGGCCACAGTGATGTCAACGCTTTTTCCACCCGCTGCATTCAAGGCTTCCTTCAACGGCTCCAGCGACTCGATAGGCTCGCCGTCGATGAGGGTGAGCTGGTCGCCTTCCTGAAGGATGCCTTCAGCGGCCGAGTCCGGGGCGAAGCCTACGACTGAGAGCGTCTCCCCGTACGGAATTTCCAGGTGAGCGAGCGCAGCGGCCACTGCGGATTCCTGCGAGGATGTCATAGCCTCCGCGTTCTGCTCCTCAATGTCCGATTCCGAGACATCCGGCGGGTAGACCAGTTCGCGCGGCGTGACTGCCTGTGCGGGATCCGCCCAGGCACGGAAAGCATCGAAAACGCTGATTGTCTGCCCCGGTCCTCCGGCGACGAAGACGGTGGTCAAATCCAGCGCACCGTCCGTCGGGAAGGTTTCCCTGCCTTCGACGGTGATCAACGGTTCACCGTTAACCTCCCCGATGGTGTTGAAAGTGGGACCGGGTGACTCGACCACGTAGGGAGACGGCAACAGAACAGCCGTTGCCCCGAGGCCCAGCGCGAGCAGCCCTGATACCGCCATGACGGTGAAGCGGGGATCCCTTTTCACGGCATCATGCTTTGGCCTGTTGGTGTCCTGGGAAAGCGGCTGGGTCAACGGATGTCACCTTTGGATTGGGGGCGCCGCAGGTCACCCCGGCGGACGGGAGGTCAGGGCTTCACATGCCAAGCCTACAAGCCCGCTCTGCGCGCTTTGCATCGGAACAAACGTTGCTTTGCCTAGAGCGAACTCGCGCAGGACGTGCGGGACAAGTCTGGGACGTGCCGGTAACGTTTGAGATCCTGACTGACCAGTGCTGCAGCTCGCTACGGCAACTGTAAGTGCCGGGGTTTGCTTCCATTCAGCACCATACGAGCACAATCCGACCAAGTTTCAATCAAGGACCGGTGGTATCGATGAGCTCCACTCCGTCGAACAACGACGACGACACTCCCAAGGATCCGCTTTCCGAGATGCTCGAACGCTTGATGGGCGGCAACATGCAGGGCATGAACCCCCAGGAGATCGCGAAGGCGGCCGGTCTTCCCAATGATCCGCAGGCCATGGCGATGATGATGCAGCAGGTCCAGGCCATGTTCTCCGCACAGTCTGAAGGTCCAGTGAATTGGACGATGGCCAGGGATCAGGCGCGCCGTGCAGCTGCGACGGGCGGCGACCCGTCGGTGGGCAGCAAGGACCAGCGTGAAGTTGACGAGGTACTGCGGCTGGCAGAAATGTGGCTGGATCCAGTCACCGACTTCCCGTCCACCGCTCTCCTTGGGAAAGCGTGGTCCCGCGCGGAATGGGTCGAGGCAACAATGGAGACCTGGAAGCGGCTGACTGAACCGGTGGCGACCAGCATCGCCCTCGCCCTTTCCAACGCGATCACCGAGCAGATGCCGGAAGAGATGAAAACCATGATGGGCGGAGCCGCGTCCATGCTGCAGAACATGGGTGGCGCGATGTTCGGAATGCAGTTGGGCCAGGCTGTCGGCGCACTGTCCCGCGACGTGGTGAGTTCCACGGACATCGGCATACCTTTGGCGGAGAACAGCATGGCGCTGCTCCCTGCCAACGTCGCCGCATTCGGGCAGGGCCTGGACATCTCCGAATATGATGTTCGACTGTTTCTTGCCGTTCGGGAAGCTGCCCATGTGCGGCTCTTCACGCAGGTGCCCTGGCTGACCGGACACCTGCTCGGCGCAATCGAGAGCTACGCGCGCGGAATCCATATCGACATGTCGAAGATCGAGGAAGTTGCCCGCGACATAGACCCGTCGAATCCGGAGTCACTGCAGAGCGCCCTTTCCGAGGGTGTTTTCATGCCCGAGCGCACACCCTCGCAGGACGCCGCACTCGACCGGCTGGAAACCACGCTCGCGCTTGTTGAAGGCTGGGTGGATGAGCTCACCGCGGCCGCTACCGCCAATCTCGACTCATCGGTCGCGTTGCGCGAAGTGGTTCGGCGCCGCCGGGCAACGGGCGGACCGGCAGAAAACGCCTTTGCGTCACTTGTCGGTCTCGAGTTGCGTCCCCGACGTCTCCGTGATGCGGCAACCCTCTGGGACCAGTTGCGTCAGGAGCGCGGAATTGACGGGCGGGATGCAATTTGGCAGCACCCTGACCTCCTGCCTACGCCGGAGGATCTCGATGATCCGGCGGGCTTCAGCAAGAGGCGCCAACTGGCCGAATCCGCCGACGCCGACGTGGATGCAGCGCTGGAGAAGCTGCTCGCGGGCGGGTTCGAGTCCCCTGCTGACGAGGATCCGGCGACGACAGACGAAACTGACTCGGAAGAGGGCGACGGCGGTCCAACAAACAAGGACGACGACCCGCGTTGAGTGGGTAGGTTTTGCCGGTCAGCCCCTCAAGCGGTCCTGTCGGTACTAGGTAGTGGGAGCTAGCGTCCGCTGAGTCCGTGGTCCGCCGCGTAAGCCGCGCCAAGCAGGAACGCCTTGGCTGTTTCAGTGTGAGGGTAATTGTCCAGGAGCGCCCAGAAGGTCCCGTTGTGTGAAGGCTCGATCAGGTGCGCCATCTCATGCAGGATCACATAGTCGATGACCCAATCCGGCATTCCCTGAAGCTTGTGCGACAGCCTGATGGCCCGGGCAGCCGGAGTGGCAGATCCCCAGCGCGAATTCTGGTTGGTAACCCACCGGATGCTGTTGGGCCTCGCGCGTCCTCCCAGGAACCGAGCCGACAATTCTGCAGCGCGCTCGACCAGCCCGGTATCCGAGTGCGTGGGCTGGACGGACTTTGCGTGAAGTTTGGCAACCATTCGTTCGACCCACTGCTTTTCCTGTCCGGCGGTGAAAGTAGCTGGAATCGAAACGACCGCAACTCCGTCCCGCAGATCCACACTGACGGTTCTGCGGCGACGGGCCGAGCGGCGCACTTCCACCGGATAGGGTGCAGTATCCGAGCTGATGGGGAGCTTCTCCTCCTCGGCTGCCCATCGATCCTGAGGGCCGCTAGGCTCTTTCCGCGAGGACACTCAGCACCGACTCTCCGTAGCGGTCCAATTTGGCCGGCCCCACCCCCGCGAGTTGCGCAAGCTTCTCCAGTGAATCAGGGCGGGCTTCTGCAATGGCTACCAGCGTGGCGTCCGTGAAGACAACGAATGCGGGGACGTCAGTTTCACGCGCGGCGTTCAGACGCCACTGGCGCAGTGCTTCAAACGTCTCCTCGCTGTAGTTCGCCGGGCAGTCGCTGCAGCGCCCGATCTTTCGTTCTGCCCCAGAACCCAGCACCTTCCCGCACGTGCGGCAGTGCGCTGGCGCCGATACCTTCCGCTCCCGGCGGGGTATGGGCTGCCGGAATGGACGCGTGCCTCCGGAATCCGGGCGAAGACCATCCAGGAACCTGGATGGTTTGCGTGACGCGCGGCCGCCCGGGGTGCGGGATGTGGACCAGGACAGGCCAAGGTGCTTGCGTGCACGAGTGATGCCGACATAGAGGAGGCGACGTTCCTCGTCGACTGCGTCAGGAGTGTCGGCGAAGGAAATCGGCATCAATCCCTCGCTCAATCCCACCAGGAACACCGCGTCCCACTCAAGGCCTTTCGCCGAGTGAAGCGATGCAAGCGTTACGCCCTGAACCGTGGGGGCGTGTTGTGCTGCTGCCCGTTCTTCAAGCTCGGCGACGAAATCCTGCAGCGTGAAACCCTGCGCTGCGCGGGCCTGGTGAAGCTCGTCGGCAAGCGATACCAGCGCAGCGAGCGATTCCCACTTCTCCCGCACAGCGCCGGAGCTCTGCGGTGCAACTTGGGTGTAACCCAGGGACGCGAGGACATCGCGGACCAGCTGAGGGACGTCGTCATCTGTTGCCACCCGTGCTGCAGCACGCAGCTGCAGCAGGCTGTCGCGCACTTCACGTCGGGCGAAGAACCGCTCGGCACCCCGCAACTGGTAGCCGATTCCCGCGGCGGCGAGCGCCTGCTCATAGGCGCTGGACTGGCCATTGGTCCGGTAGAGGATCGCGATTTCGCTCGCGGGCACGCCGTCACTGAGCAGGCGGGAAATCCGGCGGGCGACCTCCGCTGCCTCAGCCTCGTCATCGCTGCACTCCGTGAAGGTAGGAGCCGGGCCGGGCGGGCGCTGTGCAATGAGTTGAAGTGGCGTGGCCCACGTGCCCGTCCCGCCGCGGCGCCCGGCTTCCGCAGTGCGCGCCGCGAGCAGTGCGTTGGCGAGATTGACGACCTGTGGTGTCGATCGGTAGTCCCGGACGAGCTTGATGACTTCTGCCTGCCGGTACCTGCCGGTGAAATTCAGGAGGTGCGAGCTGGTGGCACCAGTAAACGAGTAGATGGTCTGGCTGGCGTCACCCACTACGCAAAGCTCTTCCCGTTCGCCCAGCCACAGATCCAGGAGCCGCTGCTGAAGCGGCGAAACGTCCTGGTATTCGTCCACCACAAAGTGCCGGTACTGCCCGCGCACTGTTGCTGCCACTTTCGGGTCTTCCTGCAGGATGCCGACGGTGATGAGCAGCACGTCCTCGAAATCGATGACGTTGCGGTCCACTTTGAGGTCTTCATAGGCACTGAACAGCCGGGCCACAGTTGTGGCATCCATGCCTGCCGGTTCCGCCCGGCCGTTCGCGGACTCGACATAGGTATCCGGTGTCAGCATGGATACCTTGGCCCACTCAATTTCAGCAGCAAGGTCGCGGATTGTGGCGCGGTCGGTGCTGAGCCTCAGCCGCCGCGAGGCTTCGGCGATGAGCTGGGCCTTGTGGTCGACAAGGGCGGGCAGGGTTCCACCGACCGCCTGGGGCCAGAAGTATTGCAGCTGCCTGAGTGCTGCCGCGTGAAAAGTGCGTGCCTGAACTCCCTGCGCTCCGAGGTCGCGGAGCCGGGTGCGCATCTCGGCGGCAGCCCTCGCAGTGAAAGTCACCGCAAGGACCTGTTGAGGCTTGTACACGCCTGTGTGTACGCCGTAGGCGATGCGGTGCGTGATTGCGCGTGTTTTGCCTGTTCCGGCTCCTGCGAGAACACAGAGCGGGCCACTCAGTTGGGAGGCCACCGCCCGCTGTTCATTGTCCAGACCGGCGAGGATCTTCTCTTCGACCGAGCCGTCCACTATGGTCTCCCGGCGGATGGCTCTTCCTCCAAAGGACCGCCGTACCAGTGTTCAATCAATGCTCGTGCAATGGAGGCACCGGATGCAACGGACAACCGCTCCTCCTTCAGACCGGCGAACAGTTCTTCCCTGCTGAACCAGCGCACGTCCCTGATTTCGACGCCGTCAGGCACCGGACGTGCATGTGCTGCCTTCGCCGTGAATCCGAGCATCAAGGACGCAGGGAACGGCCAGGGCTGGGAGCCGAGGTACGTGGGCGAGTGAACAACTATTCCTGATTCTTCCTCGACCTCCCGCACGACGGCTGCCTCCAGCGATTCCCCTGGCTCGACGAAACCTGCGAGCGTAGAGAACCGGTTCTGGGGCCACGCAGCGGAGGAGCCCAGCAGCAGGCGGTCTTCCTCGTCCGTCACGGTGACGATGATGGCCGGATCAGTTCGGGGATAGTGCAGGCTTTCATCGGCAGGGCAACGCCTCACCCAACCTCCGTCGATCGGTTCGGTGGGCTGTCCGCAGCGGGGGCAGTGAGTATGGGTGGCGTGCCAGTTGGAGATGGCCACCGCCTCCACGAACAACCCGGATTCCTGTGCCGGCAAATCCGATGCGGCGTCACGCAATCCGATCCAGTCCTCGTCAGCCGCGAGCGCGGGTTGAACGTCTTCATGCTCCACCAGCACGATGTGTGTTCCTGCCGGCATGTCCGCCGTTGTTTCCACCGTACTTCCCAGATAAACAGGGTTCTCCGGACGCTCCACTTCCGCAACAGGGCTCAGCACGAGCCTGCCGTTGCGAAAGGGAGAACGCCTGCGGGCAAGATGCAGGATGCGGGTTTCCGGTTGGTCCCACAATTGATCGAAGAGGTCAGGGGTGATGCGGAAGGTTGAGCCGCGGTCTGCCGTGCCGCGTGCCAGGGGCAGAGATCCGAGTGGTGGGAGGCTTGCGATTGCGGCTGCCTGCATGCCGACGGCTTGGGTCATATTTCTACGGTACGGTCCCGCGCCCACAAAAAGACATTCGAAAGGGCTTTTCTGGAGGAATAGTGGGGGTGAGCGGCGACTCGCCGTTGCTGGACATTCGGGCCGGTGACCTCGCGCGCTTACGGTGGATGATGTGAAACGCTCACCGATGGAACTTGCGGCCCTTGCCAGCGCGGCCGTGCCGGGCCTTGCCCCGACCGGCGTCTCCAGCGCCCCCGATGATCCCGCCGACTTCGAGTCAGCCCTACTGATCGATGACTCCGGCAAGCAGTGGCGCGTTCGCGCACCACGGCACGCCGAGGCCAGCATGCGCCTGGAGACGGAACTGCAGGTACTGCGTGCGTTCACTCCCGCTGTTCGTGCTGAGCTCCCGTTCCTCATTCCTCACGTTGCAGGCACCGTGAGGCTCGGTGACCTTCGCACCTTCGTGTACTCCCACATTGAAGGATCACCGCGGTCTCTCGATGAGCTCGCAAAGGGCGGTCGTGAACTGGCCAGGGAAATCGGCCGCGCAATCGCTGCGGTCCACGAACTGCCCAGGACCCTCGTCAACGAAGCCGACCTGCCTGCGTATGAAGCGAACGAAGTACGGCAGCGCCGGCTCAACGAGCTGGATCAGGCCGCTACCACCGGCAGAATCCCCTCGGATCTGCTGCGTCGCTGGGAGCACGCGCTGGAGGATGTCTCACTCTGGCGATTCAATCCCACCGTGGTCCATGGCGACATCCACGAAGACAACCTGCTCCTTGCGGCGGGCCGCGTCTGTGCGGTGGCAGGATGGACGGACCTTTCCATCGGCGACCCCGCGGATGATTTCGCCTGGCTCGCCGCAACGCAGGACACCGAGTTCGCCGACGAGGTGCACGAGGCCTATGTCAGCGCCCGCCCCGATGCCGCGGACGAGCATCTCTTGCGGCGCGCCGCGCTGGCAGCGGAGTTTGCGCTGGCACAGTGGATGGTTCGCGGCCTGGCCCTCGGCGACGACGGCATGGTCAGCGAAGCCGAAGAGATGATGCGCTCACTCTCCGCCGATCTCGCCGCCGAGGAAGCCGCACTGGCCGCCAACGCTGGGGATGAAGACTTCGTGAGCAGGGATGACGACGCTGAGGTCGCAGCGGCTCCACAGGACCCGGAAAATCTCGAAACTTCCGCTCTCCCCATAATTCCGCGCCCCTAACCGCCGGACCCGGCGCTCGTCGCCTTCCGCACAATTGCTTCCAATGTTTCACTGCTCGCGAGATCGTGTGGCCGAACCAGCTGATCTTCCGCTGCGTAGTAAAACGCTGCCCGAACACCAGCGAGCGGCACGTTTTTCAGACGAGACCATGCCAGCCGGTAGATCGCCAGCTGGATTGCTTTCGCTTCACGGTCCGCCGGCGCCGGAGGCCGCCCGGTCTTCCAGTCGAGGAGGTCCCAGGTGCCGTCGTCGTCCTGAAAGACCGCATCAATCCGGCCGCGGACAACAACGGACCCAACGCGTGTTTCCACGGGCACTTCAATGCCGTACGGCACCCGCTGCGCCCACATCGACTGCCGGAACGTTTCGGCAAGCTGCTCAAGCTGCAGGCCGTCGTCCACGAAGGAGTCGGCCGCGCCTGGAAACTCGCCTAGATCGAGCATCCCTGTTGTTCCGTAAAATTCTTCGATCCACGCGTGGAATGCCGTTCCGCGCCGGGCGGCGGTTCCCGGACGCCGTGGCACAGGCCGTCGCAACCGCCGTGCAACGCCGTCGCTATCCTCTGTGAGCTCGACCATCAGGGAGGCGGAGATATGGGTGGGAAGTTCAACCGGTACGGAGGCAAGTCTGCCCTGCTGCCGCGCCAGCGACTTCCGGACCTCATCACTCCAGCGTCCCGGTAAGTCAATATCTTCGGTGCCCGGTTCAGGGCCAGAACCATGGCGCAGGTCATCCGCCGCTGCCCGAACAGCCGCCGCAGCCAGCTCCATTCCGCCGCGGCGCCGGCGTAGGGGATCGATTGGCCAGATCGCCCTGTCGCTGTGTGCACGAGCGGGATTGTCAGCGCCCACAGCGACGTCTTCGATCCAGGCAAGTTCCCGGTATCCCGGTTCACCGGCCGCCGCGAGTTCCCGCAGCCGTTCCAGATAGCGGGACGGCGCCGTCGGTTTGGAGCGCCCTCCTCCCCATGCCGACGACGAACAGACGAGGACATGGCGTGCCCGTGTAAGTGCCACGTAGGCGAGCCGCCGTTCCTCACGTTCAGTATGGGTCAGGGCGTCCTCAGCGAACAGTTTTTCGCTGTCAAGCCAGGACTTCTGGTCAGGTTGGTCCCAATCCCACTGCGGCAGCTCTGCGGCATCGCCGCGAAGCGGCCACGGTACCGAAGCATCTCCCGAGCTCCAGCGCGATCCGGTTCCGCTCGGAAAAGAACCCTCATTCATCCCCGGCACCAACACCACGTCCCACTCGAGACCTTTGGCAGCGTGCACTGTCAGTAGTTGAACGGCTTCCCTGCTTGTCTCCAGCGCTGTGACAGGTAATCCATCCTCCTCAGAGTCAGCGGCCTCCAGCCAGGCAAGGAAGGCTTGAACGTCAATGCGGTCCGACGTCGAGACGAACCCGCTGACGGCGTCTGCGAACGCGTCGAGATTGCGCCTGGCCTCGTGCACGCTCACTCCAGGCTTGGCAGCAAGCTCAATATCCAGCAGGAGTGTCTGCTCGATTTCACCGATGAGGCTATGCAGGTCATCTCCCACTGACTGGCGCAGCCCGCGCAGTTCGTCCCGCAGACGTACGAGGCGCTCCCTTCCTGTTTCAGAAAGAGTGCGCCCGCTGCCTGATACCCAGCCCACTGGTGGAAGGTGATCAACGGCGTCAACAAGGCTGGCCGGCTCTGCGTCTTCCGTTGGCGTTGGCAGCTGCTCAGGTTCAGACACGGCTGAATCCCGGGTATTGCCCTGGTGGGCAGCGCCTTCCTGCGCATCAGGCTTTCCGGTGCCCACCCGGAGCTGACTTATCCGGAGCTCCCGATCGTAGGCCAGTTGCCGTGCCCAATCACCGAGCGCCATCAGGTCTGCGCTGCCGAGGCGCCAGCGTGCTCCGGCGAGGAGCCGCAGCATCGCATCTGACCGTTCCGGATCCCCGAGGACCCGAAGCACTGAGAGGATCTCGATGATCTCCGCCGTGCGAAGGAGTCCTCCCAATCCAATGACCTGGACCGGTATCCCCAGCGACTGCAGTTCCTGCCGTAACGGCTCGAACTGCCGGCGCCCGCGGCAAAGAACGGCGATGGTCGGGCGCAGCGGCCGACCGTCGTCGTCCAGATCGAAGTACCGACGCCGCTGCTCCTGAATGATGCGGCTCATCGCAGCCGCCTCATTGGCCTGCGGATTGTCCGGTGCGGATGGGTCCTGCGGCGCAGCGGCGCTTTCGCTGCGGTAGCGCGCAAGATACACCTCTCCCAGCGGTGCCTTTGGCCTCGCTAACAGAGCGGGAACCATCAGCTGGTGCTGCGGGCCGAGCCATGGAGGCGGTACGTTGAGCGGTTCAGCCACTGCATTGGCCGCCGCAAGGATGCTCGTGGAGTTCCGCCACGCCACAGAAAGATTAACCATGGGTGCTGGCTCCAGCCGGGCACCGGTGTGCACCGGGAATCGTGACCTGAATGTCCCCAGCTGACCGGCTGATGCCCCACGGAACCCGTAGATGGACTGGTGCGGATCTCCCACCGCCGTCACCGACCGGCCGTCACCGAACAGCCTGGCGAAGAGGACCATCTGTGCATGCGAGGTGTCCTGAAACTCGTCGAGTAGGATAACTGCGTATTTCTGCCGCTCAGCATCGACCGCCTGCGGCACTTCGCTGACGATACGTGCGGCCAGCGACACAAGGTCACCGTAATCAAGCTGCCCGCCCTGACTTTTCGCTGCTGCGTACTGTTCCACCAGCTCAGTGACAGTGACACGGGTCCGCAGTTTATTCAGCAGATCGCGTGCGCCCTGCGTGGACGGTTTCGGCTTTCCGAGCAGGTAGGGGCGGGCCGCTACTGAGTCGATCTGCTCGAGCAGTGAAATCCTCACTGCCGCAGGGTCTACAAGGTGCTCGGCACATTCCGAAGCCATGGTGAGAACAGCTCCGGTCAGCGTTGTCCTCGCCGCCGACAGGTGTTCCCATGGGCCCCGGTAGGATTCAACGATTCTGCCTGCCAGCTGCCAGGACTGCGCCGTGCCAAGCATGACGGCATCGCGCTCCACGCCGAGGCGTAGACCGTAGTCCTGCACGATTCCATTGGCGTAGGAGTGATAGGTGGAGATGGTGGGTTCCAGGCGGTCCTCCCCTGACTCAAGAGTGCTCTCTCCCTGGGCACGGTACAACGCCTGAAGTTGTTGCCGGATGCGGGCAGCGAGCTCACCGGCCGCCTTACGGGTGAAGGTGACGCCCAGGATTTGATCAGGCCGAACCAGACCGTTTGCAACGAGCCACACCACGCGGTCGGCCATGGTTTTGGTCTTTCCGGACCCTGCCCCGGCGATCACCAGCAGAGGCTGAAGCGGAGCTTCGATGATGCGGGTCTGCTCTCCGGTCGGGTACAGGATGTCCGCGCTGGTCCCGCCGGCAAGGAGCTGAGCCAATGCTTCCGCGGAGTACATTGACGCAGTATCCGCCGACGCAGTATCAGTCGCCCGGAGGTGTGCCGCTTCCAGGCTCATTCGGTTACCTGCCTTCCCTCAACGCACAGCGGGCAAATCTCCGGCAGCCGGCACCCGGCGCCGCCGTACGCTGACCGGCTGGGGTCGTGGACGGTTTCAAATTCAGCCGCAGACATCAGTCCAGCAGCCTGCTGAATCATCTCCTGCGGCCAGGAGTCCTCTGGCCCGAGGGCGGGCTGATCCTGAACCTTGGGGGACTTGGCACTTGTGCCAAGGTGCACGAGCGCGGCTCCCCCTAGCGTCTGTATTTCCGCGGGTTTTGCAACCATTCCGGGATTGTCGGCGAGCCCGCCCGCACTGGCAGCGACCTGATACGCGGCAAGCTGCGGGTGGGCCGGCATATCGGAATCCTTTGGGGCTTTCCTCCCGGTCTTGAGATCCACAATGAATAGTCCGCCATCATGGGTAGTTTCGAGGCGGTCGATCTGCCCGCGGAGGCGCGCCTGCCGCTCTCCGCCTTCAACAATCACCGGCAGGTCAACGCTGAAGCTCACCTCAGTGCCGGCCAATGTGCGGCCGGACTTTCTCATCTCCACGAGGTAAGCGCCGAGCTTCCTCACCATTTCCTCGGCACGCCGGAGGTCCGCCTTGGTTTCCCAGGTGTCCTTCATACCGAGGGCGGGCCAGCGGCGGGCCAGTTCCGCGACGTATTGGTTTCCCGTGGCGTCCGGCATGTCCTGTGCGATGGAGTGGACGAGCGTCCCCAGTGACCTGGCGAAGTCAGTGGGCCGTTCTCCTCCAGCCGCCGAGACAAACCAGTTCAGAGGTGAGGCCAGTACCGCCTCCACCTTCGAGGGTGAGACCGGTATGACGGCATCAGAGGGAATGACCGGATCCAACGTAGAGAGCGCCGCCAGGCCCCACCACTGTGCGGGATCTGCACCCGGAACCCGCGGCTCGTGGAGCATCATCCTTCCGAGGTGCCGGACGGCTTCGGCAGCGGTGTCGGCATTTCGTTCAGGTTGCTGGGCGTACTTCCGCAGCTCTGCAACGAGCGCACGCAGGGTCAGCGGACGCTTCACCTCCGTTCGGGGGCGCTCGTAAGTACCGGGCGGAAGCGGGTCGAGGATTTCCAGGAAGGAAGAAGGCTGCTGATCTTCCGACGAAACCGCCACGCAGACCAACTCTTCGGACGCACGGCTGATCGCGGTCGAAAAACTTCGCAGTTCGTCGGCCCGAGTCAACTGCATCAGGGAAAGCGGATCACGGTGATACCGGAAGTCCCGGCCATGCTCCAGAAGCGCAACCAAATCACCTGAGCCCAGCAGCTCTCCCCTGACCCTGAGATTGGGCCATACCCCCTCCTGTACGCCAGCCACGATCACTACCGGCCATTGGCGGCCGGCCGCAGCGGCCGGTGTCATGACCGCGACGGCGGCTCCTTTCTGGGCGCGTGCTGCGAGCGTGTCCATTGGAAGCTCCTGGCTCAGCAGGTACTCCAGGAAACCGGTTGTGGGTGCCCCCGGCATCTGGTCCACGTAACGCTCGGCCGTCTGAAACAGTGCAACAACGGCATCGAGATCCCGGTCCGCGCGTGCCGCTGACGCTCCCTGTTGGACTGCAGCCTCTTCCCATCGGGAGGAGAGCCTGGATGCGGACCACACCGCCCACAGCACTGTTTCAGGCGTACTCGCCTCATCCTGCAACGCGTCACGACCAGCGCTCAGCATCCCATGCAGCCGCCGGACCGGGCGGAGTTGCGCCCTGGGGTCATCAAACGAAGCCTCAGCCAGAAGATCGACAATCAGCTGGTCAGAGTTCCTTGCTCCCCCTTCCAGCCGTTCCTCCTGCCTCAGCAGTTGACGCAGGCGGCGAATCTCAAGCGGCCCGGCCCCGCCGATCCGGGATGTCATGAGTGAAACGGCCAATTCCGCATCAAGCTCTCTCACTCCCGTCACGGCGGCGAGGATGTCAAGCAATGGCCGGACTGCCGGTTCATCGCGGATAGCACGCTCGGCCGGCGGGACGCTGACGGGGATGTCCTGGCCCGCGAGGTACCGCTGAAGCTCAGTAACCTGCGTGCCCGTCCTGGTGATAACGGCGATCTGGTCAAAGCTCCGCCCGTCATCAACATGTGCCTCCAGAATCCGTTGCGCAACGTAGCGCTGCTCATGGAAACCAGAGTCAACCACGTGAACGGAGAGAGTTCCGGCTGTTGGAGTGTCAGCATCGGCCTGTGCCTTGACTGCAGCGGCTTCACCTGGCTCTGTCAGCCTTCGGTAGCCCACAGGCGTTCCGCTCACAGGCGTCCTCGCCGCAATCGATGCCCAGCCCGATGCAAGCATCCCGGACAGGCGGTGGGAGGTGGTCAGCTGCACGGTGCGGACCCCACCAAGCACCTCGTGCAACCGCGCGGCAAGCTCTGGACGGGCACCACGGAAGCCCTGTACTGCGGTGTCGGGGCAGGAGGTAATCAAAGCATCTTTTCCCTCGGCAAGAACGCCGCACAGCGCGTGCATGGCCGTGTTGGACTCCTGATAATCATCGATCAGGATCAGGGAATATTTACTGCGTTCCTCAACGCAGAATCCGGGATTGGTTTCAAGGATGCCCCGCGCGGCGGTCAGGATTCCGGCGGGATCAAAAGCCTCCGGCATCCGGAGGTCCAGAATGTCCCGGTACTCACTGTAGAGGGCTGCTGCGGCGACCCATTCGGGTCGATCAAACCTGCGCCCGAAGTCAGCAAGCTCTTCAGCATGCACACTGTACTCGCTCACACGGTCAAAGAGCTCCCTAATCTCCTGCCTGAAACCTCTTGTTCCAAGAGCGAGCCGTAATCCCGGAGGCCATCGCGCCTCCAGCTGACCCGATAGGCGATGGCCCTCCAGGAGTTCCTTGATGATCAGGTCCTGTTCAGCGCCGGAAAGCAGCCGGGGAGAACGGGTCAGCTCGGGCAGCAGCCCTGCCACGCGGGCTCGACGGATGAGGTCGAAGGCGTAGGACGACCAGGTACGTGCCGGCGGCGCGCTTACGCTGCGGTCCAGACGGGAAGTGACCTCATCCCGAAGGCGTGCTGTGGCCATCCTGGTGGGCGCCATGATGAGGATCCGGTGAGGTTCCACCTTTGAGTCCAGAACCCGGCTGACCGCGGTCTCCACCAACAGCTGCGTCTTGCCGGTTCCCGGACCGCCAAGGACAAGCACCGGGCCCTCTCCCGGGCCCAGGGCCAGCACCTCCTGTTGTTCGGCGCTGAGGACCGGGGTGGGCAGTGCCTGCCCGGCATTGGCCGGCAACCGCAGGCCAGCGGCGGGTAGGCGAACTGCGTCGACGCGCGGAGAGCTACTCATGCTTACACCCCATCATCCGGCTCCGACAATTCGGGTGGACCCTCGTCCCAGGTTGGAACCGCAGCTTGAAAGTCGGCACGGATGCGCTGAAGCGCGGCCTGCTCTGCCGGCCCGGGATTCCAGCGGGACTTCTGCACATCGACCCGGCACCCGGCGGAACCGCCCGCCTCCCGACTCCGTTCGGCCACGGGCCGCAACGCCGTTGATTCGTCCAGATAGTGGCCGACTGCGGTAGCTTCCAACCCCAGCGGCGGCTTACCGTCAGCGCGGAGAACGCGCCACCACGGAACATCGGCGCCTCCGCGCGACATGACCGCTCCAACCTGACGCGGGCCGCCCTTTTCAAGGATCACGGCGATATCGCCATACGTCAGCACCTTCCCTGAGGGAATAAGGCTGACGACGTCGAGGACCGCCTCGTCATAGTCCAGACCTTTCTCGTGCACCAACCCAGACTATCGACAAGCGAACAGCAGCCTGGACGGTTCCCGGGTGCCGACGAACAGCAGAAACGGAAATGTCAGAGCCCCCGGATAGCGTCGGAGCCATGAACAGCTGGCACATGTGTCCCCGGGCGGCCTTCGATCTTGAAACAACCGGCCGCGATCCCCTCACCGCACGTATCGTGACGGCCTCGATCATCCTCGTCGATGGCCGCGGCGAGGTTCAGGAGCATCATGAGTGGCTGGCCGATCCCGGGGTGGACATTCCACCCGAGGCCACTGCCGTCCATGGCATTGCCAGCCAGACGGCGCAAGCGTACGGGTCCCCTGCCTCCCGCGTAGTGAGCCAGATTGCAGGCGTCCTCCTCGGGTTCTTCCGGGACCGAATTCCGGTGCTTGCTTTCAACGCGCGCTATGACTTCACGGTCCTCGCACGTGAGGGTGTGCGCCATGGTGTTGGAACACCCAACCCGTTTCCGGTGCTGGACCCGTACGTGATGGACAAGCACGCAGACCGCTTCCGGCCGGGAAAAAGAACTCTCACCGCCATGTGCGCGCATTACGGCGTCCCGTTGGAGAACGCGCATACTTCGGCCGCCGATGTCCTGGCGACTCTCGGCGTGGCCGCGGTCCTGGCGGAGCGGTTCCCGCACCTGCGCAAACCTGCCTCGGAGCTGCATGAGTTCCAGATGACCTGGGCGCTCCGGCAGGCCGAAAGTTTCCAGGAATACCTCCGCCGCAGCAATCCGGAGGCAGTGGTGGAGGGCCAGTGGCCGGCGATCGCCTCGTGAGTGCAAACGGAATACCGGCGCCCAGGCTGACTCAGCCACCACCTAGAAGCCGCACAATCTTCGACGAAACGGGCATAAATTACGACGACAATGCCTTATCAGTGATCCTCAGCACTAAATTTCAGCCGGATCTTTCACACGTGCCAGAATTGCAGAGCATCGATGCGCGCCTGCCACGGCCGGTTCCCCGGCGGCCCCGGCTGCCGCTTCCTCCCGAACGGCGCGCTGACAATACTTCTTCCCTGCTCGCCGGAGCAGGGGATCCGCAGCCGATCCTGCGGAGCCCCACACAGCATGAGGACCAATGATTACAGTCACCAACCTGCGCAAAACCTACCGCCAGGGCGAGCGAACCATCACGGCTCTGGACGATGTCACCCTTTCAGTGCCCAAAGGTTCAATCCACGGCATTGTGGGACACTCGGGCGCAGGCAAATCAACTCTCGTCCGGTGCCTGACCCTTCTTGACCGCCCTTCGTCCGGCTCAGTCGTCATTGACGGCCGGGACCTTACGCGCGTCAAGGATTCCGAAGTCCGGACAGCCAGGCGTCGTATCGGCATGGTCTTCCAGCATGCCAACCTCATGGACTCGAGGACGGCCTCCCAGAATGTTGCACATCCCCTGGAGCTGGTGAAGACCCCAAAGGGGGAGATCGCCCGTAAGGTCGGCGAATTGCTCTCCCTGGTCGGCCTCGCAGAATTCGCAGACGCCTACCCCTCCCAGCTCTCCGGCGGCCAAAAGCAGCGCGTAGGAATCGCCCGGGCGCTGGCTTCGGATCCGGACGTGCTGCTGTGCGACGAGCCCACCTCGGCGCTCGACCCCGCCACCACTGAGGACATCCTCACGCTCATTCGCAACCTCACCCACACGCTGAACCTGACGGTCCTGGTCATCACGCATGAGATGCACGTGGTGAAGCGGATCTGCGATTCGGTGTCCCTGCTTGAGCGCGGCCGCATCATCGAGCACGGTCCCCTTCAGGACGTTGTCGGTAACCGCACCGGTTCCCTGGGCAAATCCCTGATGCCGCTGCCCTCCACCGCCGTGAATCAGTCTCTACCCGAGCTGGACCTGTTGCTGGTCGGAAGGAGCGCTTCAGCGCCGGTCCTCTCCGAACTGACCCGGCGCTTTGATGCCAGTGTGAACGTCATCGCAGGAACGGTGGAGACACTCGCAGGCTCCCGTTTCGGCAGGCTACGCGTTGAAGTTGATTCCCCGAGGCCTATCAGCGAAATCACCGCCTATCTCGAAGACGCCGGCGTGCACGTGGAGGTTGCGGCATGAATTTCCTCGACAATCTTTTCGAGAACCCTGGAATTACAGAAGCGCTGCCGGAGGAGTTCCTCGCGACTCTCCAAATGATCGGTATCTCGGGATTTTTCACGCTGCTGATCGGACTTCCGCTCGGTGTTTTTCTGCATACCAGCAGCCCGGGAGGCCTGCGTCCCATGCCGGTGACAAACCGCGTTGTGAGCGATGTGGTTGTGAACATCACGCGGTCAATTCCCTTCGCGATCCTCATGGTGTCCCTGATTCCGCTGGCCCGGTTCCTGACCGGATCCTCGATCGGTCCCGTTGCTGCGTCAGTATCGCTGAGTATCGGAGCCATCCCGTTCTTTGCCCGTCTTGTGGAGACGAGCCTGCGTGACGTCACGCCAGGCAAGATTGACGCCGCCCTTGTCATGGGTTCCACCCGTCTCCAGGTGATCACCAAGGTCATGATCGCCGAGGCCCTTCCGTCCTTGATTGCTGCATTCACGACAACCCTCGTCACTCTCGTGGGGTACTCGGCCATGGCAGGAATCATCGGTGGCGGAGGCCTGGGCAGACTGGCCTACAACTATGGCCTGCAACGGTTCGACACCACAGTGATGGTGGTCATTATCGTGATCATTGTCGCGATTGTGCAGATCATTCAGTTCATCGGGGACCGGCTTGCCCAGCGGGTGGACCACCGAACAGCGGCCACGGCCGGTGCCCGCCGCAGCAGACAGGCCCGTCGCGCAGAAGCCGCGAACGTCGTCGGAGTCTGACACTGACCCACAACTTGCCGCGCTTTTCAGGCGCGGCCGACGACGGCCGGTAGCCGCCAGCCGTCTTGAACCCGGCGCCCGGATAACCCCGGCCGCCGGTACTACGAAAGGAACGCACTGAACATGCGTAAGCAGTTTTCGCTGGCAGCCGCCGGACTGGCCGCTCTTCTTGCCCTCTCAGCGTGCGGAGCGGGCGACAGCGCTCCGGCCGCCGCCGTCGAAACCCTCGATCCCGCCAGCCCGGCTACGGTTACCGTAGGCGCGAGCCCGGTACCCCACGCCCAGATTCTGGAGTTCGTACGTGACAACCTGGCCGAAGGCAGCGGCATTGAGCTCGAGATCCAGGAGTTCGACGACTACACCACTCCCAACATCGCGCTGAGCGAAGGCGACCTGGATGCCAACTACTTCCAGCACCTGCCCTACTTCGAGAGCCAGGTCGAGAGCCAGGGCTATGAGTTCGCCCATGGTGAGGGCGTGCACATCGAGCCCTACGCTGCCTTCTCCGAAAAGCACAACGACGTCTCGGCTATCCCCGACGGGGGTCGCGTAGCCATCACCAATGACCCCTCCAACCAGGCGCGCGCCCTCACGCTCCTGCAGGAAGCCGGCCTGCTGGAGAACATCGAAGCAGAGGCCTCCGTCCTGTCGCTGACCGAGGAGCAGAATCCCAAGGGTCTCGAGTTCATCGAGAATCAGCCGGAGTTGCTGCTCAATGATCTGCAGGATCCGACCGTAGATCTTGCCATCATCAACGGAAACTACATTCTGGACGCCGGTCTCAGCACGGAGAACGCCCTCATTGTGGAGTCCGTCGAAAGCAACCCGTATGCGAACTTCCTCGCCTGGAACACCTCCTCCGAGGGTGATGCACGCATCGCCAAGCTCGAGGAGCTGCTGCACTCCCCCGAGGTCAAGCAGTACATCGAAGAAACCTGGCCGAGCGGTGACGTAGCTCCCGCCTTCTAGGACTTCCCCCGCTTCCACAGATACAGAACAGGAATGGCCGGCGCCCCACTGGGGGCGACCGGCCATTCCTGCGCCCTGGATGAAGACCGCGTGAAAGCTAGACGCCCGGGGGCGTCGCTCCTGCGGCAGCTGCGGCGCGCGCGGCGGCCGGCAGCGCCGACACAATGAGTTCCATCGCGGCGTCGTCGTGGGCCGAGGAAAGGAACCACGCTTCGAACACCGACGGCGGGAGGTAGACGCCGGATTCAAGCATGGAGTGGAAGAACGGCGCATACCGGAACGTTTCCTGCGCCTGGGCGTCGGCGTAGTTCACCACGCCGCGCTCGGACGTCCCAAAGGCAATGCTGAACAGGTTTCCGGCACGCTGGACTGAATGGTCGACGCCGGCCCGGGACAGTTCCTCTGATACCGCTGCGGAGAGCTCCAGGGAGCGGGCGTCGATGTGCCGGTAGACCTCGTCGGTTGCGTGGGTCAACTGGGCAACTCCTGCCGCCATGGCCAGCGGGTTCCCGGAGAGTGTGCCCGCCTGATAGACCGGTCCCAGCGGCGCCAGGTATTCCATCACGTCCGCCCGGCCACCGAGCGCAGCGGCAGGAAGCCCGCCACCGATCACCTTGCCGAAGGTCAACAGGTCCGGGGACCACCCCTCGCTCTCGCCGACAAGGCCCCAGTAGCCGCCTGGACCGACTCGGAAGCCCGTGAGGACCTCGTCCATGATGAAGAGCGCGCCATACTCTGCGGTGATCCTGGACAGCGCCGCATTGAAGCCGGGTGCGGGTTCGACTACGCCCATGTTGGCCGGGGCAGCTTCGGTGATGACCGCCGCGATGGAAGCTCCGTGCTCGGCAAAAGCGGCTTCCACCGCCTCAACATCGTTGTACGGCAGCACAAGCGTCTCGGCTGCAGTCGCGTCCGTCACGCCCGCGGATCCCGGCAGCGCCAGTGTCGCAACACCCGACCCGGCGGCCGCGAGCAGCCCGTCCAGGTGACCGTGATAACAGCCGGCAAACTTCACAACGAGGTTGCGCCCCGTGAACCCGCGCGCCAGACGGACCGCGGTCATCGTGGCTTCAGTGCCGGTGGAAACCATACGGATGCGTTCAACGGCGGACACCCGGTCCCGCACCAGCTGCGCCAGTTCCGCTTCAGCCGGCGTGGACGCGCCGAAGGACAGCCCGCGATCAGCCGCCTGATGGACTGCGTCCAACACCGCAGGATGGGCATGCCCGAGCAGCGCCGGCCCCCAGGAGCACACCAGGTCAACGTACCGGCGGTCGTCGGCGTCAGTCACGTATGGACCCTGTGCCGACACGAGGAAGCGGGGAGTGCCGCCCACGGAGCCGAAGGCCCGCACCGGCGAATTCACCCCGCCGGGCATGAGCGTCTGTGCCCGCGCGAAGAGATCCTCGGAGTGTGTCATTTACTTGCTCTCCTTCAGCCAGGTGGCGAGCTCGGTGGCCCAGTACGTGAGGATGATCTGCGCTCCCGCACGCTTGATACCGAGCACTGACTCCTCAATGGAACGACGACGGTCAATCCAGCCGTTCGCGGCAGCAGCCTCGATCATGGCGTATTCACCCGAGATCTGGTAAGCGGCAACCGGAACCGGCGACATAGCAGCCACGTCCGCGACGATATCGAGGTAGCTCATTGCCGGCTTGACCATCACCATGTCAGCGCCTTCCTCGAGATCCAGTTGCACCTCGTGAAGCGCTTCACGGCGGTTGGCCGCATCCATCTGGTACGTCCGGCGGTCACCGGTCAGCTGCGAGTCCACAGCCTCCCGGAAAGGACCGTAGAACGCGGAAGCGTACTTGGCCGCATAAGCCAGCACGGAGATCTCCTGATGACCGGCATCATCAAGGGCGCTGCGGATGACACCCACCTGGCCGTCCATCATCCCGGACGGGCCGAGCACGTGCGCGCCCGCGTTGGCCTGGGCAACCGCCATCTGCGCATAGAGTTCCAGCGTTGCGTCATTGTCCACGGCACCGTCGTCCGCCAGCACACCGCAGTGGCCGTGGTCGGTGAACTCATCCAGGCACACATCGCTCATGATGACGAGGGCATCCCCCACTTCAGAGCGGACATCAGCGATGGCGCGGTTGAGGACGCCGTCGGGATCGATTCCCGCGCTCCCTGTCGCGTCACGGTGCGCAGGAATGCCGAAGAGCATGATGCCTCCGATGCCAAGCCCGGCGGCTTCCGCTGCAGCACGCTTCAGGGTGGCCGAGCTGTGTTGAACCACTCCCGGCATCGAACTGATAGGGACGGGCTCGGTCAGTCCTTCACGGATGAATGCCGGCAGAACCAGCTCCGCCGGACTGAGCCGGTTCTCCGCCGTCAGCCGGCGGATTGCCGGGGTGGAGCGCAGCCGGCGGGGCCGGTGTTGAGGGAAGCTCATGCGTTAGTTCCTCTTCCGATGATTGACGACGGCGGTGCTCACCGCATCTGCAATTCCTGCCGGGCTGGGGGCGGATGCTGTTGCGTCGATCCGCATTCCCAGCGCTGACGCGTCCCGCTCCGTGCGGCGCCCGATGGCGACCGTTGCCACGGTGCCGGGCAGCGATTCCATCATGGCATGCAGCCGGGCCGCGATGCTGGGTGACGTGAGAACGACGACGTCGATTCTTCCCTGCCGAAGGTCGCCCAACAATTCCTTTTGCGTGACCGTTCCTGCCGGCTCGCCGGGGTTGGCGTTGACGGTATCGCCGTCGACCGAGTCGCCGGTGTCAGCACCGTCGTTGACGGCACTGACCCGCCGTTCGGCAGCAGCGGGATAACCGACAGTGACGTAGGCGGTGACCGCGTCGATCATCCAGCCGCGGCCGGCCAGGCCTGCCCGCAGCGTGTCGGCGGCAAGATCCGATTGGGGCAGCAGGGCACGAGCCGGCTGCGCAGGCAGTTCTGCCAGAAGCCCTTCAGCAGATTGGTCCTCCTCTGGGGTCAGCTGAACGTTCACTCCGAGTTCCGCGAGCGCAGCACCGGTAGCGGCTCCAACGGCGGCTACCTTTACGGAACCGATGAGCGATGACAGGGAAACCCGCCGAACGCGTGCCCGCTGCGCTAGAACGCGCACGGCTGTAACGCTCGTGAGCACAAGCCAATCGTAGGAATCTGCAGCATCCAGGAACCGGTCCAACTCAGCGGTATCTGCGGGAAGTTCCCAGTCGATCAGCGGAACCAACAGCGTCTTTGCGCCACGCCGGGTCAGTTCCGCTGCCATTGCGGCACCCCGATCCGCACTCCGGAGCAGCGCGACGGTCAGTCCTGACAGATCACCGTTAGTGCGACCGACGGTCATAGATCCGCGCTGAGCCCGGCAATTTCCGCCGCACCGCTCGCGAGCAGTTCTTCGGCCAGCACGACGCCGGCGCTGGTTGCTCCACCCACTGAAAGGTCCGCGGTGATTTCTGTGCGGCGCAGCAAGCGGCCGCCGTCTGCGCTGCACACCACAGCTTCCAGGGTCAGCACGTCGTCAGTCACTGTGGCATGGGCCCCGATAGGAGCCGTGCAGCCGGCTTCGAGCCTGCGCAGAACCGCCCGTTCAGCCGTAACGGCGAGTCGGGTGGGTAAGTGATCATACTGTCGGAGAGCCTGGGCGAAAACGGAGGCACCGGCGTCGTCGGAGCGGCATTCGACAGCCAGTGCGCCCTGCCCCGGCGCGGGCAGCATCAATTCGGGCGCCAGATACTCCGTGATGAGCCCCTGGCGGCCGAGGCGCGTCAGGCCCGCTGCGGCCAGCACCACGGCGTCGAGGTCCCCCGGTCCGCCATCCACCAGGCCGGCGACCCGGGCCAGGCGGGTATCCACATTGCCGCGGATATCGATGATGGAAAGGTCAGGACGGGCAGCCCTGAGCTGTGCAGCGCGTCGCGGAGAACCGGTCCCTACACTGGAGCCTTCGGGCAGCCCGGCCAGTGTCAGTCCGTCGCGGGCGCACAGTGCATCCCGGATATCGGCGCGTTCGGGGACAGCCGCAACGGTAAGGCCTTCGGCTTCCCCTGTCGGTAGATCCTTGAGGGAATGGACCGCGACGTCGCAGTTGTCATCCAGCAGTGCCTCGCGAAGGGCTGCCACAAAGACACCGGTGCCGCCGATCTGGGACAGTGACGCACGGTTGACGTCGCCGGTGGTGCTCACGCGCACGAGCTCGTAGCCGAATTCGCCCAGAGCTGCGAGCGATTCCGCCACCGTCGTGGTCTGCGTCAGCGCGAGCGCACTGGCACGGGTTCCTACCCGCACGGCCGGGGTCATGCCTGTTCTGCTCCCGGGAGCCCGACGGTGGAATCGGCACCGGCTACAGTGGGCTTCTCTCCCCTGCGGTTTGCGCAGCAGTTGGGCCTGCAGACGTCATACCAGGGACCAAGGTCCGTGGTGGAGGGCCGCTCGATGATGGTGTTGTCCGCGGTGCGCTCGCTGACCAGGTCAATGAGGCCGCTGACGAATTTCGCATGCGTGCCGGGCGTCGGAACGCGCTCGGCTACCAAACCCAGTTCCGCGCAGGTTTCCATCGCCTCGGTATCAAGGTCCCAGACAACCTCCATGTGGTCACTCACGAATCCCAGCGGCACGATGACAACACCCTTGACACCGGTGGCCGCGAGGTCACCTAGGGCGTCGTTGATGTCCGGCTCCAGCCATGGCACGTGCGGTGCCCCCGATCGCGACTGGTACACGAGCGACCATTCGGAATCTGCCGCCGCCGGCACGCGGTCTAGTACAGCCTGCGCAGTGGCAAGGTGCTGGGCAACGTAGGCGCCCTCATCGAGGACCGGCCCGCCGGCTTCGTTCCGGGGGCCGGCGGCTTCGGCGTCAGCGGTGGGAATGGAGTGGGTGGCGAACATGATATGCACCGGAGCCCCGGACTCGCCGTCTGCGGCGAGGCGTTCCTGAACGGACTTCAACCCGCGGGTGACTCCCTCGACGAACGGCTCCACAAACCCGGGGTGATCGAAGTACTGGCGGACCTTGTCCACTTCAAGCCGGCCGGCCAGCCCAGTTTCAACCAGCGCCATACCGAGGTCCTCCCGGTACTGCCGGCAGCTGGAGTAGCAGGAGTATGCACTGGTGGTGACGGCCAGGATCCGGCGGTGACCGGCGTCGTACGCTTCCTTCAGGGTGTCCGCAATGAAGGGGGCCCAGTTCCGGTTGCCCCACAGCACCGGCAGGTCAATGCCGCGGCGGGCAAGCTCTGCCTCCATCGCGGCCTTCAGTTCGCGGTTCTGCTGGTTGATCGGACTAATGCCGCCGTTGGCCCGGTAGTGGTGCGAGACCTCTTCCAGACGCTCGTCGGGGATGCCGCGGCCGCGGGTGACGTTGCGGAGGAAGGGAATGACATCATCCTGGCCTTCGGGGCCGCCAAAGGACGCAAGCACGATCGCGTCGTAATTCTTCGGTGCCATCCGTCCGTTTTCATCGACGCCGTCAAGTGGATTGAACGTGGACGTGCTCATCGGAGTACCTCTGCTACTTCCCGGGCGTCGATCCGCCGGCCCGTGTAGAACGGAACTTCTTCGCGGACATGCCGCCGGGCTTCGGTTTCCCGCAAGTGGCGCATGAGATCCACCAGATCCACGAGCTCGGGAGCTTCCAGGGCCAGAATCCATTCCCAGTCGCCAAGGGCAAACGAGGACACCGTGTTAGAGAGCACCTGGGGGAACTTGCGCCCCTTCATGCCGTGGTCGTAGAGCATTTCGCGGCGTTCCTCGCTGGGAAGGATGTACCAGTCATAGGACCGCACAAAGGGATAGACACAGACCCATTCCGCCGGCGCCACTCCGCGGGCGAACGCGGGCGAATGGCTCTTGGAGAACTCGGCATCACGGTGTACGCCCATGGCGGACCACGCGATGTCTGCACCGGCGAGGGTTGCCGTCCGACGGAGGGTACGGACGGCGCTCTGGAGATCCTCCGCCTGGGAACCGTGGAGCCAGATCATGATGTCTGCGTCTGCACGCATGGCGGAGACGTCATAGAAGCCGCGGACACTGACGCCTGCTGCCTCAAGTTCGGAAGCGGCGGCTTCGAGCGCTGCGCCGCTGTCCGGAGCCCCGGCCGACCGCTTGAAGACTGTCCAGAGCGTGTAGAACTGATCCGTTTCAGTGTCCTCACCGCTCTGCGACGTGTGGCTGGCGGAGGTACTCTGCACGTGGTTATAGCCCGCATTTTCGCTCATGGATCCAGTCTGCTCCTGTCAACAGGCAAATAAAAATTAGAGAGTTCTACAGTCAGTAGAAGGTTACCAATCTCACAACGCCGGGTGTCAACGATCCGCGAGCAGGCGCCTGGCCAGTGCAGCCCCGCGGTCACGGGCATTGTCGATCACCGCTACCAGCCCCGTGCCCGCAAGCCATGCACCGGTGAGTTCAAGCCCGGGCTCAGCGGCTGCCGCAGCGCGAATGCGGGCAACCCGGTCCCGGTGCCCCAGCGTGGCGTGCGGCAGTGCATTCGTCCATCTCACTACGTCCCAGTCAACGACGTCCGTCTGCGTGATCTCGACCCCAAGAAGCGCCGATGCATCCTGCAAGGCGGCCAGATAGAGGTCAGCGTCGGGTTGTTGTGCCGCTTCGTCGTCAACTGCGCCGCGACCGAAGGACAGGCGCAGCACATGGCTTCCCGGGCCTGCCCGCTCGGCCAACCACAGCCACTTGGCGGTGGCGTGAGTCAACGCCTTTGCCCGCATACCGGGCGCATCCCTGGCTACCAGCACGCCCGTCCCGCGCGGCGCCGCATCGAGCTCCGGCACATCAACCACCAGGCTGACCAGAGCCACCGCCGGTACCACAGCCGGACGGTCGTCGGCCAGTCCCGGTACCGTCGGCGTCAGCAGGTCGACGGCGGTGGGACCGTCAGTTGCAACCACCACGGCATCGGTCTGCATAGCGCCGGTCCGGGTGGTCACGGTCCAACCGTTGGCAGTGCGCTGCACGCGCTGCACGCGCTCCGATGCCCGAAGGACTGCGCCGTCACGCTCCAGGCGCTGGGACAGCGCAGACGCCAACTGGTGCATCCCACCCTCAAGACCCGCGACGGCGGTGCCCGCCGGCGCAGCTTTCCGCATGGCGCCCACTGCCGCGCCGAGCGATCCGTGCTTACGCATCATCGCCCGTAATCCGGGGGCGGCCGCGTCGACATCGAGGTCATCAGGATCAGCCGAGAGCACACCACCGACGACGGGAGCCACCAACCGCTTCAGCACCTCCGGCCCCATCCGGGCGCGTACCACCGCACCGAGGCTGAGCTGATCCTGGTTCAGCAGGTTGCCCAGGGGCAACGCACGGTCCAGGCCCGCCCTGAGGCTCGCTGCACGCCCGATCAGCCCGGGCAGCGCAGGATCGCGCACATCCGCGGGTATCCCAAGGATTCCGGATTGTGGCAGCGGGACCGCGGTGGACCCGCTCTCCGCTGACCGCAGGTACAGCCACGCACCGGCCCCATTCGGGGTGCGGATCAAGTTGCCCAGCCCGAGCTCACGCGCCAGAGCCGGCACAGTGTCGGAGCGGGTCGAGAACGACTCCGCACCGGCGTCGAGCGTTAGTCCGGCCAGTTCATGGCTGGCTACGGACCCTCCGAACACCGCAGAGGATTCAAGCACGGTCACGTGCAGACCCGCCACCACCAGTTCCCGCGCAGCGCACAATCCGGCGATCCCGCCTCCGATGATGACGACGGCGGGGCCAGCCTCGACCTGCTTCCCTCGGATCATCGGCTCGGCGGCACCGAATGAATGAGTGAAACTACCCTGGTCAACACCTCGGGGTCAGCATCGGGCGGAACGCCGTGCCCGAGGTTGACCACGTGACCGGGAGCAGACGATCCCGCTTCCAGCACTGCCCGTACGTGCGCTTCGAGTACCTCCCACGGTGCCGAGAGGAGAGCTGGATCGATGTTGCCCTGCAGCGCGACCGTTCCGCCGAGTCTCCTGTTGGCTTCGTCGAGCGGAAGGCGGTAGTCCACTCCCACCACATCGACGCCGACATCCCGCATGGCCACCAGGAGCTCCGAGGTGCCCGTTCCGAAATGCACGAGCGGTGCTCCGAGGTCACGGATATGATCGAGCGCACGGGATGACGCCGGCGCAACGTGCTCTACGTAGTCGTCTAGCCCCAGCGATCCGGCCCACGAATCGAACAGCTGACCGGCACTGGCGCCGGCTTCCAGCTGCGCCCGCAGGAACAGGCCGGAGGCGTCTGCCGCCCACTCGGTGAGTGCCCGCCAGGCATCGGGATCCGCGTGCATCATGGTGCGGGGACCCAGGTGATCGCGGGACGGCCTGCCCTCGACCATATAGGCAGCGAGCGTGAATGGAGCGCCTGCAAAGCCGATCAGCGGCGTGCTTCCCAGTTCAGCGACGGTACGGGCCACCGCCTCCCGGATCGGATTCAGTGCCCGGTCCGTCAGTTCAGGTAACGCTGCGATGTCCGCCGCGCTGCGGATGGGGCTTCCCAGAACGGGGCCAACACCGGGCACAATGTCCACGTCCACGCCTGCGAGCTTGAGCGGGATCACGATGTCGGAGAAGAAGATGGCGGCGTCGACGTCATGGCGCCGCACAGGCTGCAGGGTGATCTCGGCGGCCATGGCGGGATCAAGGCAGGCGTCAAGCATGGCTGTGCCCTCCCGCAGCGCGCGGTACTCCGGCAACGAGCGTCCCGCCTGCCGCATGAACCAGACGGGTCTGCGGGACGGTGTCCGGCCGAGGTAGGACTGGATAAGCGGAGACTCCGACGTCGTTCCGTCCGTCAGGGGGTGCGTTGCGCTGAGGGTCATGGGTCGATTCTGCCGAAGTTCGACCCGCTTGGATAACCGCGTTCCTCGCTGGTGGTCGAAATCACCTTCCTGCAGGGACGAACCGAAGCGGCCATCCGCCTTCACTTCCGCTCAAGGGCGCGGATTCCGACGCTGTAAGGACCTTGGTGGGTTAGGCAACCCTATTAGGGTCCCGATGCCCGTCTTGGCTATGCTGGAATGGCTGTGAATTACTTTTCCTTGGTCGCGACCCACTCGGATATCGACCTGGAGACGGTCGCCCGGCTGAGCGTCGGGGCCGCCCAGGTTGCTTCATCCGCGCTTCAAGACAGCCCGGCGCTTGCCGGCGCGGTATCGCTTGCCACCTGTAACCGCTTTGAAATCTACGGCGAGGCCACCTCTGACGCGGATATCGAGGCAGCCCGCTCATCGCTTATTGCAGCAATCAGTGACACCTCCGGGTTGCCGAAGAGCAAGGTCTCCGGATCATTCACCACCCTCACCGGGCAGGATGTACCGCGCCACCTCTTCAGCGTGAGCGCAGGGCTGGATTCCGCCGTCGTCGGCGAACGGGAAATAGCTGGCCAGGTGCGTCGTGCGCTCGTCGAGTCCCAAAGCACGGGAACCGCCAGCGGCGGTCTTGTGCGGCTCTTCCAGGCAGCCTCCCGTACTGCCCGTGATGTCGGGGCGCAAACCGCCCTCGGAGCGCGCGGACGCTCCATTGTCTCGGTTGCCCTCGACCTCGCTGCGGACCTCTCAAGTACCCGCGACCTCTCGGAGAAGTCAGTGGTTGTCTTTGGTACCGGCGCCTACGCGGGAGCTACCATGGCACTCCTCCGCGAACGCGGCTGCACAGATGTTTCCGTCTACTCCCCCTCGGGGCGGGCTGAGGGTTTTGTCGCCACGCGCGGCGGAACCGCCCTCTCAGACGAAGCACTGCCCGGTGCGCTCACTCGCGCGGATGTCGTCATAGGCTGCAGCGGCAGTGAACGCCGGGTCAGCGCTGCCGACATGCAGCAACTGAGGGAAGGCGTTGACCGCACCCTCGTGATCGTAGACCTCGCACTGAACCACGACTTCGATCCCGAGGTGGCTTCTGTGCAGAACGTGGAACTCATCACGCTGGAGTCGGTGCGCCTGGCCGCACCTGAAGAACAGGCGGAATCACTTCGCCAGGCCGGTGAGTTGGTGTCCGGTGCGGCCGAGGCCTTCCAGGAACAGGCCGCTTCGCGGTCCGTTGATGCTGCAATCGTGGCCCTTCGCAAGCACACTCAACAGGTGCTCGACGCCGAGATGGCCCGTGTCCGTGCGCAGCACGGCTGCACCGCTGCAGCAGAAGAGGTGGAGTTTGCGTTGCGCCGGATGGTCCGCCAACTCCTTCACGTTCCCACGGTTCGTGCGCGGCAGCTCGCCGCGGAGGGACGGCAGGAAGACTACACCTCTGCACTGGAGGCCCTGTACGGGATCGAACCTGAGGACGCCGCTGCACCGCCGCCGGAACAGAGCTGTCCTGTTCACGAGTTGGAAGCCCGCACCGGAACTGTCTGAAGTTTCGGGCGGCGCCCGCGTTTTCCGGCACCTGCTTAGTACTGCTGGATACTGCTGGATACTGCTGGATACTGCTCAGTACACAGGTTTCTCCGGTTCGACGTCATGGACCCACTGCAGGATTCCGCCCTCCACGTTATAGACCCTGCCCGCACCCTGTTCGCGAAGATGCCGGACGACATTGGCGGAACGGCTGCCGGCTTTGCAGTGGACATACATTTCCCGGGCAGTGTCGAGTTCTGTCTCGCCTGAAAGGATCCGGTTCTGGGGCATTAGAGTGGCTCCTTCGATGCGGACAATGTCATATTCGCCCGGTTCGCGCACGTCTATCAGGTCGAAGTCACGCCTACCCGCAGCACGTTCCTTCAGCAGTTCCTCCAGTTGTGCGGCGGTAATCGAGGGCAATTCTTCCGGTTCCTGCTCAGTGTTCGGCGTAAGTCCGCAGAACGCTTCATAGTCGGAGAGTTCAGTGATCGGCGCAGCCGAAGGATCTCTGCGTACCCGCAGTTCGCGCCACGTCATGTCGAGTGCATTGAAAATCAGTACCCGTCCCAAAAGCGTTGAACCGATCCCGGTGATCAGCTTGATCGCCTCGTTGACCATCACTGAGCCGATTTGCGCGCACAACACACCGAGCACGCCTCCTTCAGCGCAGGATGGAACTGCACCCGGCGGAGGCGCTTCCGGGTAGAGATCACGGTAACTGGGGCCTCCCACCGAGGGCTCGGCCCAGAAGACGCTCACCTGACCGTCGAAACGCAGGATGGAGCCCCAGACATAAGGTTTACCGAGGATCTCTGCGGCGTCGCTGACGAGGTACCGGGTAGCGAAATTATCCGTACCGTCAAGGATCAGGTCATACCCGGAAAAAATTTCGATGACGTTGCTGTTGTCCAGACGTACCTCGTGCCGGATCACCGCTACGTGCGGATTGAGGTCCACGATGCTTTGCTCGGCCGAGCTAGCTTTAGTCTGGCCGACATTGCCCACCCCGTGAATTACCTGCCGCTGCAGGTTGGAGACGTCGACGACGTCGTCATCCACAATTCCGAGCGTTCCTACTCCGGCCGCGGCAAGATAGAGGATCGCAGGTGAGCCCAGGCCGCCGGCACCAATCACCAGGACCCGCGCGTTCTTGAGGCGCTTTTGGGCTTCAAGTCCGAACTCCGGAAGGATGAGGTGACGTGAATACCGCTCTATCTCTTCCTTGCTGAGCTCGGCGAGGGGTTCCACCAACGGGCCGGGGGAAAGAGTCAAAGGACGCATGCTTCAATGTATGCCCACGGGCTGCCTGTTGCGTAACACTGTTGCGGCGTCCACTGCACGACCCACTCGGATGCCGTCAGAGCCCGTTGCCGCCCGTTGCGCAGTAGACTGGAGAACCCCGCTGCACGGCTGGGGATTCAGGTCCGTATGAGACACACAACCGAAAGCCCAGACACGTGAGTTCAGAGGCACCGGCAAACGGAAAAGCCACCCGGCTGCCGCGGGACGAGCGGCGGCGGCAATTGCTGAGCGCCGCCCATGAGGTGTTCGTCGCGAATGGATACCACGGCGCGGCAATGGATGAGATCGCCGAAGTTGCGCATGTCAGCAAACCGGTGCTGTACCAACACTTTCCCGGGAAAAGGGACTTGTACCTTGCACTGCTGGAAAGCCATCTAGCATCGCTGACCGAACTGCTGGTCGAGGCGTTGCGGTCCACCACGGACAACAAGATGCGCGTGCACGCCACTATGCGCGCATACTTCCAGTTCATCGCGCAGGACAGCCAGGCCCACCGGATCGTCTTCGAATCGGACCTCAATAACGACCCTGATGTCAGCCGCCGCCTTGAAGCGTTCAATGCACGCTTCGCTGACGAGATCGCCGGCGTCATCTCAGGAGACACGAGGCTTTCCCATCTGGAGGCAACCCTGCTTGGGCGGGCTATGGCCGGCATGGCGCAGGTCAGCGCCCGATACTGGCTGGAGACGGACGGTAGCCTCGACATCGATGCAGCCAGTGAGCTCGTCTACCGTTTAGCTTGGCGCGGAATTAGTCGGTTCCCCAAAGAAATGTAAGTTACATTTCCCTTAGTTCAGAGGCGCCGGGTGTGCACCTCCGAGAGTCATTTGCTCGTCAACGAAAGGCTTTAGCTGTGGAAATCAAGATCGGCGTTCAGAACGTCAACCGCGAAATTGTGCTCGATTCGAACCAGACGGCAGACGAGGTTGCCGATGTGGTCAGCAAAGCAATGAACGGTGGCGCAGAACTTCGCCTGACCGATTCCAAGGGGCGCCAGGTAATCGTTCCCGCCGGTGTTCTTGGCTACGTCGAGATTGGCGAGAGCGAGTCGCGCCGCATCGGGTTCGGCGCTCTCTAACCGGAGTGATCCTCCATGGTTTCGCTGATTGTGGTCACCGGCGTCGCCATCTCCATCGGTTTCTTCGCCTGGTTTGCTGACCGGCGCCATCATCGATATGGAATGCTGCTGCTTCCCGGGATCTCCCTCAGCTCGGCGCTGATCCTGTGGATCATTCTGCAGTTCGCGGGGTTGGGATACCATCCTGATCTGTTCTGGATGGTCTGGCTCCTACCGCTGGTTGCAGCAACCATCGTGACCGCGTGTGCCGCCTGGTGGTTCGGCCGTCACCGCGAGCAGGCAGACGCAGAGGCCATGACTGCAATTCTCAAGCGGCGCTGATCAGCTGACTTCCGCTAGGCGATTCAGCCAAGAGGCACAGCTAATCGGTGCAGCTAATCGGTGCAGCTAGAGATCAGCGCGGCCATCGTGTGGTGACGAAGCGAGCGCATGCTCACGTTTGGGTATCCTTCCTGCCCGTGACGCCAGACGACCAGCCAGAACAGCGTGCCGAAACGCGGCCGCCATTGCCACGGGGTCCTGGGCGCGGGTTACCGCTGTGGCCAGGAGAACCGCGTCACAGCCCAGCTCCATCGCGAAGGCCGCATCCGACGCCGTGCCGATTCCGGCGTCGAGCACAATGGGGACTCCTGCGCGGGACACGATGAGCTCAATGTTGTGGGGATTCAGGATGCCCAGTCCTGTGCCGATCGGTGCACCCAGCGGCATGACCACGGCTGCACCCAGCTGCTCAAGTCGCAGGGCGAGGACGGGATCGTCGTTCATGTAGGCAAAGACGGTGAACCCGCGGGACACCAGCGTTTCGGCTGCTTCCACCAATTCCAGGGCGTCCGGCAGCAGGGTGTGCTCGTCGGCGATGACTTCGAGCTTGACCCAGTTGGTTTCCAGTGCCTCCCGGCCAAGCTCAGCAGTCAGAACGGCTTCACGCGCAGTGAAGCATCCGGCGGTGTTCGGCAGGATACGCATCCCTTGCGAGTGCAGGAGCTGGAACAGCGATGCTCCTGTTTCCGGTGTGTAGCGGCGCATTGCGACGGTGGTCAGTTCCGTCCCTGATGCAGCGAGCGCCTCACCGAGTCCCTCCATGCTGGGCGCTCCCCCGGTTCCCATGATCAGCCGGGAGTTCAACGGGATTCCGTCGATTACGAGGGTGTCGGCGCTCAGCGTTGTGCTCGGGTCCATGTCATCCTCCCTGTACGGCAGTAACGAGTTCGATGTCGTCGCCCTCAGTCAGTTCCCAGCCGGACCACTCGCTACGCGGAATGACCGCCGAGTTGACCGCCACGGCCACACCAAGGCGTGACCCGTCAGCCGGTTGCCCGGTAGGTGTCAGATTTTTGCTGGTGAGCTCGGCCACGAGATGCAACAGGTCCAGGGCGAGGGTAGCTGATTGCACCCCGTTCACGGTGACGGTTTTGGCCAATGCGTTCATGCTTGTCCTTCCTCAAAACGATCCGGCCTGTACCGCTCAAGGCCCGGCGGGCACGGTTTGCCCTCCAGCAGGTCCACGCATAGCGCGGCCGCCACCGGCGTCAGCAGTACTCCGTGGCGGAAGAAGCCGGTTGCAATGATCAGTCCGTCAGCTCCGGGGACAATACCGAGCAGCGGCGCGTTGTCCGGCGTACCGGGACGTGCGCGGCACAGCGCTTCCTCTAGTTCAAGCTCAGCAACGGCCGGAACGAGCTGGCGGGCGTCGCGCAGCAGTTGATAGACGCCCCCTGCTGACACGCCGCTGTTGCCGTCCTCGCGCATTGTTGCGCCGAGTACAACGGTTCCGTCCGCGCGGGGAACCAGATAGACGGCCGTACCACGCACCAGACCGCGAACGGTGTGGCTGAGCAGCGGCTGCAGTGCAGCGGGTACCCGTAGGCGGAGGATGTCACCGTAGATTGGCCGCAGCGGAAGCCGGCACGGCAGCCCTGCAAGTTGTGCGGCCGCAAGACCGTTCGCAACGACAGTGTGGCGGGCCGGAAGGACGCTGCCGTCTTCAAGGATCGCGCCTGTCACACGACGGCCGTCATAATCAAGGCCGGAGGCTCGTGCCTGGACCAGGCGTCCGCGTTCGCCGAGGGCAGCCAGCAGCGCTGCGGCCAGCTTCCGCGGATCGACCTGGTGGTCGTCCGGCGCGGAGAACGCCGCGGTGGCAGCTGGTCCGATCATTGGCTCCGACCGGCGTGCCTCGCGGAGGGACACCTGTTCAACGGACAGGGAATGGTGGGTCTGTACGTCTCGGAGGTCAGCGAGTGCGGTGCGGTCGGCGCCGTCGATCGCCAGGACCAGGGTGCCGGTTTTGCGGTAGCCGGGATCAATTCCCGTCCAGGCGAGGGAGGAAAGGAAGTCCGGGTAGCGACATGCGGAGTCCACCGTGAGCTCGAGAAGGTGCTCTTCGCGGTAATGCAGTTCGCTGGCCGGGGCGATCATGCCTGCAGCGGCCTGAGTGGCGCCGGTTGCGGGATCCGGGTCCACCAGTGCGACCGAATGCCCCCTGCGGATCGCTTCCCAGGCGATCCCAAGCCCAATGATGCCCCCGCCGATCACAGCGACGTCCACGTGTTTCTCCACCAGGAGTCCTTCCCTACGCCGGCATGATCCGGATCAGGTTCGTTGTTCTCACAACGCGGTCGGCGTCGGACGCCCTCTCAGCCGTGTGGCAGACCGGTGATTCCCGGACGCGGCACGGCTCCCGCAGTACCCCCTTATTGTAGGGGTATGAAACTGAGCGCTGCCCACCTTTACCTGTGCACGGATTCGAGACCACAGCAAAAAGACTTCGACGCTTTCGTTGACGCTGCCTTCGAGGGCGGCGTAGACATCATCCAATTAAGGGACAAGTCCCTGGAAGCCGCACAGGAGCTCGAGCTGCTTTCGGTGCTGCGTGCGTCCGCCGTTGCACACGGGAAGCTTTGGTCCGTCAATGACCGCGCAGACATCGCCGCGGTCAGCGGCGCCCCGGTACTGCATGTTGGGCAGCGGGACCTTCCTCCTGCGCTCGCGCAACAATTCCTGCACGACGGCGGCACCATAGGGCTCTCGACGCACTCACCTGCGGAGGTGGCCGGTGCTGCAGCGAACGACGACGTCGGATACTTCTGTACTGGCCCGGTCTGGGCCACGCCGACCAAGCCCGGGCGGACCGCCGTGGGCCTCGAACTGGTGCGCGAAGCTGCGCGGCTGGAGGCGGACCGGGCCCGTGAGGGTTTGGCGTTGAAGCCCTGGTTTGCCATTGGCGGAATCGATCTGCTGAACGTGGAAGAGGTGGTGGCGGCTGGCGCGGCGCGAGTGGTCGTGGTCCGGGCCATTACCGAGGCGGATGATCCGCAGGAAGCGGCGGCGAAGCTCCGGGCACAACTTCCCGCCTAGCTGTAGTCTCCGCAACCGGTGTGTCCCCCACAACCAGCGCCCGCGCCAGCCCGCACCGCCGGCGCCG
The DNA here is from genome assembly GCF_029455255.1 of Arthrobacter vasquezii. NCBI lineage: Bacteria > Bacillati > Actinomycetota > Actinomycetes > Micrococcales > Micrococcaceae > Arthrobacter > Arthrobacter vasquezii. The sequence continues at coordinate 51,094 of NZ_JAROKN010000006.1, forward strand.
GGGCGGTGCCGTTGGTCAGGGTGGCTCTGCGTTGGAGCTCGTGCCGGTGTCAGAGCGCGCGAGGTGGTTGTGGATGGCTTGTTCTACTTGCCAGTAGCGGTTGCGTCTGGGTGTTCGTTGCGGGTCGTGGTATTTGGGTGGTGTGAACCAGGGGATTCCGTGGACTGATTCGACTGTCCAGTTTCCTTCGTGGATCTGGTGGTGGTGTCGGGTGCAGAGCAGCACGCCGTCGCTGATGTTGGTGGTTCCGCCTGCAGCCCAGGGAATGATGTGGTGGGCTTCGCACCAGGTTGCGGGCGTGGTGCAGTCGGGGAACGCGCACCCCTTGTCCCTGGCCACGAGCGCCCGTCGCAGATGCGGTGGGAAGAGACGTTGGGCGCGGCCGATGTCCAAGACCTGACCCTTGCCGCCGAGAACGAGCGGGAGGATGTCGGCATCGCAGGCAAGCTTGCGGATGCTGCGGGCACTTATCTGTTGGGCGAAGACCGAATGCCCGTCATGTCCACCGTGCCCGTCGTGTCCGCTGTCTGCCAGGTCTTTGAGGAGGTCACGGTAGTTGATGGTGACCATTACCTGGGGTCGGTGTCCTCCGGTCGCTGGAAGACCATCACCTGCCAGTGCAATCCGGCATGCTGAAACCAGCCCGTCGAGGAGGTTCTGTTCACGGGTCGGCTCGTCCGGACTGGTTAGAGCTTCTTTGCCGCGGTCCGTCGTGCCGTCTCCGTCGGTCGTGCGGTCTCCGTTGCCAGTGGTGCTGTGGGTTCTGGGGTTGGCGGCGGTGTTCATGACGGTGATGAGGTGTTCGAACTGCTCATCGGTGGCGCCGATTTCCATGAAGTGCAGTCCGTGGCGTCTGCCGCGCAGGAACACACCCTGACGTGCACGCAGCGTTTTTTCGGTGGGCTCGGTGCCGTCCTGGTCGATGATGTCTTCCCAGCGTTGGGCGAGGGCCCGCAGGACGTCTTCGTCGGACTCAACGGCCTGGCGGACCAGGTGCTCTTCCATGGCATCCAGCTCACGGCCGGTCGCGACAGTGGAGACCCGGTGCACGGAGTTGCGGATGATGGTGGCGGCACGGCTGCTGACCGCTCCGGCACTCGTGGCTTCAGCCAGAACAGCCAGGGTAGGTGCGGCGGTGGCGCCTGGCCCGGGAACATCGGGCAGGACGTCATGTCCGAGGCGTAACCGGCGGTTCGCTTCGGAGCGGCTGATACCGATTTTCGCCCGCAAATAGTCCGCAGTGTTCTTGTACGGATCTAGGGCGTCAACGGTAGCGAGTTGGTGGTCCTCAGCGGCACGGGCAACCACAGTCTGCAAGTGATCGACCAGGTTGGAGAGCTGCTCGACCTCCACCAGGGTCACCGCGGCCTCCTGCGGGCTAAGCGTCAGGTAGTTGGACTCGAGATCCCGCACGTAAGCCAGTAAGCCGGACCGCATCCCACCCAGGACGGAAGCATCCTCCGGGTGGGGTTCGAGCGGTGCGACGGCCATACCCAAAATTTTATCGAACACGTGTACTAACCGCGACCGAAAACCACCAATGTGCAGGACTAGTGGAACAAACTTATCCACATGCCAGTGAAGGAATCGCCAACCGCTGAACACCCCCACGTCGCGGGTAGCTCCACTCAGGCCGTTAGCCCCAACGAACTCATACGGCGCGAATGATTACGGGTGAGTTGCGCAAAGAGTTGGGCAGTCTGCCGTTCATGATCCGCAGAAGAGCCCTTGAACAGGAGCCCGCCCAGGAACTGGCGTTCGATGCCCACGCGTTGCGCCTGGGTCAGCGCCTCCCCCACCAAACGGCGTCCCCACAGCGCAAGCCGCGAAGCGAGCCGGGGATCGTCGGAAAGAGCTGATTTCAACCGTGGCTGCAGCAGACCCCCCTGCTCGGCAGTTGACTGGATACGGGCAATAATCTCCCGCGTGTCGTCGTCGAGGTGTTCAGCGAGCGCGGTGTAGAAGTCACCGGAGATTGCGTCAATGACGTAGGCCTTCATCAGCGACTCGTACCAGTCAGCCGGGCGGGTCCGCTCGTGGAAGGAGTCGATCGATGCCTGGAAGGGCCGCATTGCCTCTTCAACGTCAACACCGAGGCCCGCAAGGTGCGCGCTGACCATCTCGAAGTGCTCGAATTCCGTCACGGCAAGCCGTCCCAGCGCAGCCCGGTCCCGCAGGGTCGGGGAGAAACGAGCATCCGAGGACAAGCGCTCAAACGCCGAAAGCTCGCCATAAGCCATGACGCCGAACAGGTCGACAACAAACTGATTGAGCGGCCCCAACCCGGTGCCGGCCCTCTCCGCCGGGGATGCTGGCGAAGGGCTCGACGGGGAAGGCGGATGCAAGGCAGTCATGGGAACAAGGGTACCCGCGCGCCGATTCCTTCCGCTGCTCCAGCTGACTGTGTACTACGGTGGGCACTGTGCCGTATTCTCATCTGGATCTGAGCAACCGGGACTCCCAGGTACAGCTCACCGCAGCGCTGGAAAGCCTCCGGCAGGAACTGGAACTGCGCGCCGACTTCCCGCCCGAGGTGTTGGCGGAGGCGAAGGCTGCTGTGGACTCATTCGTACCGCCGGAACGTGACCTCACCGGTCTCGGCTTCATCACAGTCGACCCTCCCGGATCAACCGATCTGGATCAAGCCTTTCACCTGGAGCGCGCCGGATCCGGCTACCGCGTCTGGTACGCCATTGCGGATGTTCCCGCCTTCGTGGCACCGGGCGGTGCGATAGACACGGAAGCCCGCCTTCGCGGCCAGACCATGTACGCACCGGACGGCCGCATCTCCCTCCACCCGGAGAAAATCGCTGAGGACGCAGCCAGCCTGTTGCCGGGCAGGAACCGGTCCGCCTTCGTCTGGGAGTTCGAACTGGACGAGGCCGCACAGGTGGAGTCCGTCGTCGTCGGGCGTGCTGTGGTCAGGAGCCGTGCGCAACTCACCTACGACCAGGTGCAGGAAGACCTCGACTCAGGCGGCGCCGCGGAGAACCTGACCCTCCTGAAGGAGATTGGAACCAAGCGCATCGCACTCGAGAAGGAGCGCGGCGGCGCAAGCCTGAACCTTCCGGAGCAGGAAATCGCGCACGACGGCGAACGCTACTTCATCGTCACGCGCCCGCCCCTTGCGTCTGAAGACTGGAACGCACAGCTTTCGCTGATGACGGGCATGGCGGCCGCCGAAATCATGCTCGAGGGAGGCGTGGGGATACTCCGCACCATGCCGGCCCCTGACGAGACGTCCCTTGCCCGGTTCCGGCACCAGGCCCGCGCGCTCGGGCGCTCCTGGCCCGCGAACGTCCCCTACGGCGAATTCCTGCGCAGCCTCGACACCTCAGATCCGCGCCAGCTTTCACTCATGCATGCTGCTGCGTCACTGTTTCGCGGCGCCGGCTATACATCGTTCGACGGCGCTATTCCCGAGTCAGTTGAGCAGGCGGCGATCGCCGCACCCTATGCCCACACCACCGCACCTCTCAGGCGCCTGGTGGACAGATTTGTCCTGGTGACCTGCGAAGCGCTGTGTGCCGGCAGGGATGTTCCCGACTGGGTTCGGAATGCCCTTCCGGAACTGAATGCTCTGATGTCGTCCTCGAATCAGCTGGCTTCACGACTGGAGAGCGGCGCGATCGCTGCCGTGGAGGCAGCATTGCTGAGCAACCGCGTGGGCGAGGAGTTCGACGCCGTCGTCATCACGGGCTCGAAGCCGTTACCGGACGCGTCGGTCACCGCCAACGGTAACGGCGCGCCGCACGGAGTCATTCAGGTCGCTGACCCTGCGGTCGAGGCACGGTGCGACGGCGTCATGACGGCCGGCGATGAGGTGCGTGTCAGGTTGGTCACCGCTGATATCGCCCGGCGGGAACTGCGCTTTGAACTGGTGCGGAGCGTTCGGCAGGAGGAGTCGCCGTCGGAAAGTGAAAGTGCGGCAGGGTAGACTTGAACGCGTAGTAATGGATGCCCGGTCGTTCTTAAGAACTTAGTTTCAGTTTCCGAACGCGGTGGGCCGCAGTTCAACGAACAGGCGGCCTCCCTGCAATCGACCCGCAATACCTACGCGATCTTAGTCTTCCCAGCTCGGAAGCGGAACGTTCCGCTTCCGAGACGCAGTTGTTAGCCCGCGATCGGCTTCCACTGGACGCCCTGCCTCGTCCTGCTCCGAGCGGGCCCCTGTTTTCGGGCCCGGCGTTGAGCCTGCGCGGCGGCAGTGCCTAATCGAAACGGTAGTAAGAGTGACCACAGACAACCACCACCTCCATGCAGACAACAGCGACGACGAAATCTTCGTAGAAGAAACCCTCGTCACCACTGATGAGCCGCATCAGGAAACTCCTGAGACCTTCGCTGACTTCAATGTCCGCCCCGATATCGTCGAAGCCCTTGCGGACGCGGGGATCGTGCATCCCTTCCCCATTCAGGCCATGACGCTCTCCATTGCCCTCGGCGGCCACGACATCATCGGCCAGGCCAAGACTGGAACAGGCAAGACACTCGGTTTCGGCGTGCCCGCGCTGCAGCGCGTGGTGGGCCCGTCGGATGACGGCTATGACAAACTTCCGGCGCCAGGTGCTCCGCAGGCGCTTGTCGTCGTACCCACGCGTGAGCTTGCCGTCCAGGTTGCCGCTGACCTGACGAAGGCTGCGGCAAAGCGCAATGCCCGCATCGTCACCATTTACGGTGGCCGAGCGTATGAGCCCCAGATCGAGGCCCTCAAGCGCGGAACCGAAGTTGTGGTGGGCACACCGGGACGCCTGATCGACCTGTACCGCCAGAAGATCCTGTCGCTCAAGAACGTCCGCATCGTGGTGCTGGATGAAGCCGACGAAATGCTGGACCTCGGGTTCCTCCCGGACGTCGAGACCCTGATGTCAGCAACGCCCTCGGTGCGCCAGACGCTCCTGTTCTCGGCCACTATGCCCGGCCCGGTCGTTGCCATGGCGCGCCGCTACATGTCCCACCCGACGCACATCCGCGCCGCTGACCCCGAGGACGACGGCGCCACCAAGAAGGACATCCGCCAGGTTATCTACCGTGCGCACAACCTGGACAAGGACGAGGTTGTAGCCCGCATCCTCCAGGCCCGCGGACGCGGACGCACCATCATCTTCACCAAGACCAAGCGCACGGCCGCCAAGCTTTCGGAGAAGCTGATCGACCGAGGCTTCGCGGCCGGAGCCATCCACGGCGACCTCGGCCAGGGAGCGCGCGAGCAGGCCTTGCGGGCCTTCCGCGGTGACAAAATCGATGTCCTGGTGGCCACCGAGGTTGCGGCCCGCGGTATCGACGTTGAGGACATCACCCACGTCATCAACTTCCAGTGCCCGGAGGATGAGAAGGCCTACCTGCACCGCGTGGGACGTACGGGGCGAGCCGGCAAGAAGGGCACCGCCGTCACCTTCGTCGACTGGGATGATGTTCCCCGCTGGGGCCTGATCAACAAGGCCCTCGGCCTCGACCAGGCGGAACCGGTTGAAACCTACTCCTCATCACCGCACCTGTACACGGACCTTGACATCCCCGAGGGCACCAAGGGCCGGCTGCCCCGCGCGCAGCGGAAGCTGGCCGGCATCAACGCCGAGAAGCTCGAGGATCTCGGCGAGACCGGCAAAAAGAACCGCACAAACGACCGCGCGCGCTCCGGCGGCAACAGCGGGCGGCGGGGTTCCGATGAAAAGGCAGGCGGTCGTCGTCGTACCGGTGGATCCGGCTCAGCCGGTGAGGACCGCTCTGCGGACAGCGGTCCAAGGCAAGCGGACCGGACCGAAGGGTCCGAGCGGCCCAAACGCAACCGGTCCCGTACGCGTCGGCGCAACGGCGAAGTGATCCCCAAGCCCGCTGCAGACAGCTGATCAATAGCGTGGAAGCAACACCGGTCCATCCGGCCTGGCGGCCGGATGGACCCAACCTTGTGGTGCAGGCAGACAACCTGGAATACCTTTCCCGGCTGCCGGACAACTCCTTCGCCATGATCTACGTGGATCCGCCGTTCAATACCGGCCGCGCTCAGCGCCGGCAGCAGACCTCGATGGTCCGCAGCGCGCCCGGAGCCGGGGACCGCGTCGGATTCAAGGGGCACAGCTACTCCACCGTCAAGGGCATGCTCGCGAGCTACGACGATGCGTTCGAGGACTACTGGGAGTTCCTTGCGCCCCGCCTGGCGGAGGCGTGGCGGCTGCTGGCAACGGACGGAACACTCTACGTGCATCTGGACTACCGCGAAGTGCACTATGCCAAGGTGATGCTGGACGCCCTGTTCGGTCGCGAATGCTTCCTCAACGAGATCATCTGGGCCTACGACTACGGTGCCCGCGCGAAGAGCCGCTGGCCCGCCAAACACGACAACATCCTGGTGTACGTGAAGGATCCGTCCGGGTACTACTTCAACAGTGCCGAGGTGGATCGTGAGCCGTACATGGCGCCGGGTCTCGTCACACCGGAGAAGGTCGCCCTCGGCAAGCTGCCCACTGACGTCTGGTGGCACACCATCGTTTCCCCGACGGGCAAGGAAAAGACCGGCTATCCCACCCAGAAGCCTGAGGGCCTGGTTCGCCGTGCGGTGGCTGCCAGCAGCCGGCCGGGAGACTGGGTCCTGGACTTCTTCGCGGGCTCCGGAACGCTTGGCGCAGTCGCAGGCAAACTTGAGCGGCGCTTCGTCTGCGTGGACAGCAATGAACAGGCAATCGACGTGATGACCCGGCGCCTCGGCCCATGGTTGGCACCCCCTACCGGATGACGCTGCTTCCGGTCGCCATCTCCTCCAGGCGTGCGAACATCTCCGAACTCGTAACGTTCTCCCCCAGCCGGTTCGGCTTGCCCGTTCCGTGGTAGTCACTGGATCCCGTCACCAGCAGATTGTGCCGGGCAGCGATGCGTTGAAGCTCCTCCCGCCCCTCCGGAGGATTGTCCCTGTGATGAATTTCCAGGCCGAGCAGACCAGCATCGATCATCTCGCCGGTGGTTGCACTATCCACAATCCGCCCACGTGCGGACGCCACGGGGTGGGCGAACACCGGAACCCCGCCGGCTTCGCGGACCAGTGCGACGGCGTCTGCCGGGTGGGGTGCATAGTGGCTCACCCAGTAGGGCGAGCGTGCACTGAGCATGTTCGCGAATGCTTCGCTCCGCGTGCCGACAACGTTCAGCGTCACCAGAGTGTCCGCAATGTGTGGCCGCCCGATAGTCGCGCCGTCAGCAACGTGTTCAAGCACGTGCGCCCAGGAAATGGGATAGTCGGCGGCGAGTTTCTCGACCATGCGCTCGGCCCGGGTAAGCCGAGCGTCCCGGGAGCGTCCGATCTCAGCGAGCAGGCCCGGGTGCTCCGGGTCATGCAGGTAGGACAGCACGTGCACACTGATACCCGTATCGGTGCGGCAGGACACCTCCATCCCGGGCACCAGTACCAGCGACAGATTCCGTGCCTCCTGCGTGGCCGCTGCCCATCCGGCGGTCGCATCATGATCGGTCAGCGCGATGACATCCAGACCGGCAGCCGCGGCAGCGCGCATGAGGTCCGCAGGACTTTCAGTGCCGTCTGAGACGTTGGAATGGGCGTGCAGGTCAATTCTCACCAAACAACTGTACGCCCGCTCCGCTCGTGTCGGCGGTGCCGGATGTTTGGCTCATTTCTCCGCCGGTGGGACCATGGTGTGGTGAGTACAGCAGAGAACACCCCACCGGCAGTAACCATGACCCCGACCGGCACCGGCAGTGACGCCACACCTGTCACACCGGAGGAACAGCCGCTGTCCAGTCGCAACGAGAACCGGTCCCAACGCCCGGATTCTGATGCTTTCAAGGCCTTCATGAGCTCCAGTTGGGCCGCAAAAGGTACTGATCTCCCCGCGGAGGCTGAGGTTGCGCGGTACGCCGCCCAGCGTCGCCTGAAAATCTCCCGCCAGTTCCCGGGTGAGCGCCTTGTCATTCCCGCCGGGCCGTTGAAGGTCCGTTCCAACGACACCGATTACCGCTTCCGGCCGCACTCCGGATTTGCCCACCTGACCGGGCTCGGCCTGGATCACGAGCCGGACGCAGTGCTGGTGATGGAACCTGCCGAAGAGGGCAAGGGCGACGACGGCGGCAATCACCATGCCACGCTTTACTTCCGTGAACTGGCCGGCCGGGACAGCGCGGAATTTTATGCAAACGCACGCTACGGCGAATTCTGGATCGGTTCCCGGCTCTCCCGCGCGGAAGTGCGCGCGCTGCTGGTCCTGGAAACAGCCGACCTTGCCGATCTTGAAGCGGCAATCACGAAGGACGCGGGTGCTGTCGAAATCGGTGGCATCCGGATCCGGTTGCTGCGTGAAGTAGACCTGAACGCGGACGCCCTGGTGGACACCTCCCGAATCAACACCTCCGTGGACCTGGAGGCCTCCGACGAGCTCGACGCAAAGCTCGCGGAGGCCCTGTCCGAGCTCCGCCTGATCAAGGACGATTGGGAGATCGCGCAGATGCGCAAGGCTGTGGAGGCAACGGTGAACGGCTTCCACGAGGTGGTCAAGGAACTGCCGCGCGCCATCACGCATCCCCGCGGCGAGCGCGTTGTCGAAGGAGCCTTCTTCGCGCGCGCCCGGGAGGAAGGCAATGACCTCGGTTACGACACCATCGCAGCCTCGGGAAACAATGCCACGATCCTCCACTGGATCCGCAATAACGGGCAGGTGGGCGCTGAGGACCTGCTGCTCCTGGACGCCGGCGTCGAAGCAGACAGCCTGTATACCGCGGACATAACCCGGACACTGCCGGTCAATGGGAAATACTCGGAGATTCAGCGCAGGGTCTACCAGGCCGTACTGGACGCCGCGGACGCCGGTTTCGCCGCCGCAAAGGTTGGCGTGAAGTTCCGGGAAGTGCATGCCGCCGCTGTGGCCGTCCTGGCTGAACGGCTGGATGAGTGGGGTTTCCTTCCGGTTCCGCTGGAGGAGGCGCTCTCGCCAGAAGGCCAGCATCACCGCCGCTGGATGCCGCACGGCACCAGCCACCACCTCGGTATGGACGTGCACGACTGCGCCCAGGCCAAACGTGAGCTTTACCTGGACGGGACCCTGACGGAGGGGATGGTCTTCACCATCGAACCCGGCTTGTACTTCAAGGACGAGGACCTTGCAGTTCCCGAGGAGTACCGAGGCATCGGCGTCCGGATCGAGGACGACATCCTGATGACGGCGGACGGTCCGGTCAACCTCAGCTCGGCGCTCCCCCGTGAGCCCGACGATGTCGAAGCCTGGATGGAAGGCATCTACAGCCCGACCGGCGAGTAGTGGTTAGATCCGCACCCACTCGATGAATGCGGATTCAACGAACATGGCGTAAAACGAAGAACGCACGAAAAGAAGAAGGCGGACAGCCGTAGCTGTCCGCCTTCCTTGTTCGTAAGCGCCGGGTTTTCACGCGACGCATTCCAGCTATTCCTTGCGGGATTCCTGTGGCTGCGCGTCCTGCACGGCAGGCTCGGCCTGCTCAGGCTGCTCAGGCTGCTCCTTGACGGGCTGGGACTCCACGCGCACTCCGTACTGCGGCCTGCCGTCCGGCAGATCGGGGAACTGGCCGCGGGTGGAGCGTTTGTTGGCGGCCTGCTGTTCCTCGCCGCCTTCAGCGGATTCGGACGTTTCAGCGGACGTGGCGCCGTTCGCGGTCTCCGGTGCCTGCACATGCGGCGGCTGGGCCGGCGGCTGGCTCCAGCCCTCCGGACGCTGGACCGGCGGCTGGCCCTGCTGCGGGTGCTGATTGTGTTGAGGCGGCGTCCCCCACGGCTGAGAGGACACGCCCGCACCTCCCTGTGGACGCGAGTTCATGGGAAGCTGCTGGAGCATCCGCCGCGCTTCGCCTGCAACGGCGGGATCGACGAGAACGTCGTAGCTGGTGGCCACAACCTGGCTGGTGGAGGTGAAGTCACGCTTACCCCGCTGGAACGCATAGGCGATCACGCCGAACAGCACCCAGAAAACGGCGCCGAGCGCCATGGAGGACAGGATCGGCAGGTACGTCGAGTCCCCGCCGAAAAGCGTCAGGATAAAACCGACGAACAGGCCAAACCACGCGCCGGTCGCTGCGCTGGCGAGTGCAACCCGCGGGTAGCTGAGCCGTCCGGTCACGCGTTCCACGGTCTTGAGGTCATTGCCGATGATCGAAACCTGCTGCACCGGGAACTTGCTGTCTGCTAGGTAGTCCACCGCCTTCTGCGCATCCAGATAGGAGTCGTACCGGCCAATGGTCTCGCCCTTCGGCAGCGTACGGCCCTCATCGCGTGAGGCAGTTCGTCCAAAAACGTTTGACATACTTTCATTGTTGCCTAGATACCTCCCACCGTGTCGCCGTATCGCTCGCGGTGAACTTCTCCCGGCGCTGCGCTGTGCGGGCTGTCACGCGATACGGCTCTGGTGCCGCAACGGCAGTAGCCTTGAGGATGTGAGCAGCAACCCAACGCGCGTATTCGTGGCACGCCTACTGGGCCTGGACGTTTTCGACCCGCTCGGAGACCGTCTCGGGCGCCTTCGTGACGCCGTCGTGCTGGACCGCGGACCAGCGGTTGTGCCGCAGGTGGTGGGCCTGGTGGTCGAGGTTCCCGGGAAAAAGCGCGTCTTCGTGCCAATGACACGCGTCACGTCCATCGACGCAGGGCAGATCATCTGCACCGGACTGGTCAATCTCCGCCGCTTTGACCAGCGCGGCGCGGAGCGGCTCGTGGTCGCCGAGGTGTTCGACCGCAGGATCACACTCCGCGACGGCAGCGGTGAAGCCACAATTGAAGACGTCGCCATGGAGAAGGACCGCTCCGGCGACTGGCACGTGTCCCAGATTTTCGTTCGCCGCGGCGGCCCGCAGTCACGGCTTCGGGGCCTGCGCCGCGGTGAGCGGCTCATCATCGACTGGCTCGACGCCTACCATGGCGCTGCAGATGAGCCGCAGGCGGCAACAACATTCCTGGCCCAGCATGATGACCTGAAGGCCGCAGACTTCGCTGACGCGCTCCATGAAATGAGCGACAAGCGCCGCATTGAAGTGGCGGGCGAGCTCCAGGACCAGCGCCTCGCTGACATTCTCCAGGAACTGCCCGACGACGACCAGGTACAGATTCTGTCGTCGCTCGACCGGGAACGGGCGGCCGACGTACTGGGAGAAATGGATCCTGACGACGCCGCCGACCTCCTGAATGAACTGCCGGAGGATCAGAAAGAGGAGCTGCTTCAGCTTATGGAGCCGGATGACGCGAAGGACGTCCGCCGCCTCCTGCAGTACGAAGAGGACACTGCGGGATCCCTCATGACGCCCGTCCCGGTCATCCTGCCTCCGGAAGCCACCGTTGCCGAGGCTCTGGCGCACGTGCGCCGGGAGGAGCTGACACCGGCGCTGGCGTCCTCCATCTTCGTCTGCCGCCCGCCGCTGGAAACTCCGACCGGCCGTTACCTCGGCGTGGTTCACATCCAGCAGCTGTTGCGTTATCCTCCGCCGGAGCCCCTGGGCAATATCGTCGATACCGATCTGGAGCCCGTCAGCGACCAGGCGAATATCAGCGAGGTTTCCCGGATTCTCGCAACCTATAACCTGAACTCATTGCCGATTGTCAACGGCGATGGCCGATTGGTGGGGGCGGTGACCGTTGACGACGTTCTGGATCACCTGCTCCCCGAAGACTGGCGTGCCCAGGATGTCACGCCTGACCTGACGCGGGGAGGCACAAATGGCTGAGAGAACCAGAACTGCGACCACGAGCGGCCTGGACACACCGCGCGAAAGCCGCGCCCGGTTGCTGCCCAGGCTGCGCCCCAACCCTGACGCATTCGGAAGTGCAACCGAGAACTTCGCGCGATTCATGGGCACGCCGCAGTTCCTCTTTTACATGACGGTGTTCGTCGCCGTGTGGCTGGCCTGGAACAGCTGGGCTCCCGAGGACTGGAGATTCGACAGCGCAGCGATCGGCTTCACGCTGCTCACGCTGATGTTGTCCCTCCAGGCCTCCTACGCCGCTCCGCTCCTGTTGCTGGCCCAGAACCGCCAGGATGACCGCGACCGCGTCTCGCTGCAGCAGGACCGGCAGCGCGCGGAGCGCAACCTCTCGGACACTGAATATCTCACGCGGGAAATTGCGGAACTGCGCATCGCCCTGCGCGAGGTAGCCACACGGGACTTCGTCAGATCCGAGCTGCGCTCGGTCATGGAAGAACTGCTCGAGTCAGCAGACGGGCAGGATGCACCGCCCCAGCGCAGGTCCAAACGCAGGGTCTCCGACGCCACCGTTTCCCTCCCCCAGGTGCCGCCGGTGCGCAAGGACCGGCAGTGACGCAGGAATCTGCGGTCCTCGCTGCGCTGGGGAAGGTTCTTGATCCGGAGCTTCGGCGTCCTATCACCGAGCTGGGCATGGTGGAGGGCATTACAACGCACGACGACGGCGCCATCACCATACGCGTCCTGCTCACCATCGCGGGATGTCCGCTTCGCGACACAATTACCCGGGATGTCGAAGCCGCGGTTGGTGGACTGCCCGGCGTCACCGGAGTATCGGTGGAGTTGGCCGTGATGACCCAGGACCAGCGCGACGCGCTGAAAGAGCGGCTGCGCGGCCCCGGAGCGAAACGTGGGATCCCTTTCAATGAGCCGGGCTCGCTCACGCGGGTTCTTGCCGTTGCAAGCGGCAAGGGCGGAGTTGGCAAGTCGAGCGTTACGGTGAACCTTGCGACGGCGATGGCTGCGCGGGGCCTTCGGGTCGGAATCGTGGATGCGGACGTCTACGGATTCTCGGTACCGGGACTGATGGGGATCAGCCAGTCTCCCACGAGGGTGGACGAGATGATCCTGCCTCCGGTGGCGTATGGGGTCAAGGCAATCTCGATCGGCATGTTCGTCGCCGGAAACCAGGCTGTTGCATGGCGTGGACCCATGCTGCACCGTGCTCTGGAGCAGTTCCTGCAGGATGTGTATTTCGGTGATCTTGATGTTCTGTTCCTGGACCTGCCGCCCGGGACAGGCGACATCGCTATCTCCGTGGCGCAACTACTTCCTGACGCCGAACTTCTGATCGTCACGACTCCCCAGTCCGCGGCTGCGGACGTCGCAGAACGGGCGGGCTCCATGGCCGTGCAGACTGGGCAGAAGGTTGCGGGGGTCGTCGAGAACATGTCATGGCTCGAGCTTCCCTCCGGTGAGCGTATGGAGGTGTTCGGCAGCGGCGGCGGCGCCGAGCTTGCGCGCCGACTCACCACGACGGTCGGGTATGACGTCGCTCTTCTCGGCAGTATCCCGCTTGAACCTGCGTTGAGGGAGGGCGGGGACAAGGGGCAGCCCGTGGTTCTGGCACGGGGTACCGGAGCGTCAGAGGAGTTGAACCGGATTGCTTCTGCCCTGGCCGTGCGGCCCCGCGGGTTGAGCGAGAAACTGCTGAAGGTTACTCCTAAGGGAACCTGAGCCGTTCGACGACGCAAAAATTCCCTGGGGAGCGCTTCAAGTGGCCTCGTGATCATAAGGGGCGGCCTGACCGGCGCTCAGGCGTGGGGAGCTGACCGGAGTCTGCGCCGGTGCGGTGCCCTCCGGCGAGTTGACTGAAGCTGCACCGTTCGCCGTTGCTCCGGATGAAGCTGCGATTGAGCGGGACTGGGGTTTCGAGCCGTTTTCACTGACGGGTTTGATGGCGTCTTCGATGTCATCAAGAAGGGCCTCCTTGATGATGCGCCGCGGATCATACTGGCGTGGGTCGAGCTTGCGCCAGTCGACGTCGTCGAATTCGGTGCCTACTTCTTCACGAAGTTGTTCGCGGGCTCCGGTGGCCATCCGGCGCAGCCCCTTGACCAATTGCGCAAGTTGGGAAGCGTATTCGGGCAGCCGTTCGGGACCAAGGACGATGACAGCGATGAGCGCCAAAAGAAGGAACTCGTATCCGTTGATTCCAAACACCTTCGAAGCCTACCTGCAGGACAACCCTGAATCTATTTACGTCACGGCGCCGGCTGCGCCAGCTTCCCAAGCCCGCGGAGGATGCGGCTCAGGGGGTCGCTCGGTGCATCCGGGCGTGAATAGGCCAGCTGGGAGTGTTCATTGAACATCAACTGGCTGACCGCACGCGGCATGTCGGCGACGGGCAGGGTGGAGACCACTGTGTACGTGGCGGAACCGGAATCGATCACAAGCTGCCACGCGCGACCCGGATGCAGCCAAACCGTCTGTTCTGCCCCGCCGATCTCCTCGAATCCATCCTCTTCGACGGTGTTGCCGGTTGCCGCATTGACCGGAGCGGCCTCCATGCCCTCGGTCCCGCCGCGCTGTTCGTAAATGGTCAGGGAATGGCTTCCGTCGGAGAGTTCCAACTGCAGGGTGGGCCTGCCTTCGATCTCAAGCGCTTCAGCGCGGACGAGATCGAAACCGAGCGTCTGCAACTCGGGACAGAACCAGCCGTCGTCACGCAGCTGGTCAATCTGCGTGGAGGTCAAAGTGGCCGGCGCGGCTGTTGCCACGGTCTGGAAGCTTTCCGTCACCGACGCTGAACCGCCTGCAGCCGTCAGGTCACCGGCGTTCACCTCCGATCCAAGCGCGTACGCGGCCGTGAGCGTTGCTACTGCGGCGACGGCGAGTGCGCTGCCCACGGCGATGACGGCACGGTTGCGGTGCATGAACGGCTCGTCGACGGGGACGCTCTCATCGAGAGTGAGGTGAGTCGCCGAAATTCCAGCAGCTCGAGGCTGAGACACATCACCCGATTGCTCCGTGGATCTGCGCAGAATACGCTCGAACAGCTCCTCGGACGGTCCCGGGGTGGATGTGCTCCTCAGCCGCCGGCGGATAGCCTGTTCCTGCTCCACGACTTCGTGGCACTGGTTGCAGCGAAGCAGGTGCTTCTCGACGGCGCACTGACGAGCCAGACTGAGCTCGCCCGCCACATAGTCGATCAGGAAACGGGTTGGGTGGCGCATGGATCTAGCGGGCACCTGCTATGCGCGGCAGGCTGAGGCGGGGTGGGGCGGATTCGGACTGCCGGGGATCCCGGTGGGCAAGTTTCTCCCGAAGGATGGTGCGGCCACGGTGGATCCGAGAGCGCACAGTACCGAGCTTGACGCCGAGCGCGCGCGCAACTTCGTCATACGGAAGTCCCTCCAGGTCACACAGGACAACAGCAGCACGGAAGTCCGGCGGCAGCTCCTCAAGGGCCGCCTGTACGTCGAGGTCGAGGTTGTTGAATTCGAAGCTGCGTTCCGGGCTGGGGTGGGTGCTGGGCAGGCGATTCTCGGCATCATCGGCAAGCCCATCGAAGCGGATGCGATTCTTGCGCCGTGCCTGATCCAGGAAGAGGTTGGTGGTGATGCGGTGAAGCCAGCCGTCCAGCGTTCCGGGCTTGAAGTTAGCAAGCGAACGGAAGACACGCACGAAAACCTCCTGCGTGAGGTCCTCGGCATCATACTTGTTGCCAGTCAGCCGGTATGCAAGCCTGTAGACCTTTGGTGAGTGGTCCCTGACCACTTCCTCCCATGTTGGAGGGACCCAGTCGGATACCTCCTGATCGTGCTCTCCGGTGGTGGCGTTCCCTGCTGGTGCCACTATGCGCGAAGTAGACATCGACCTTCTCCTCTCGCCCTCGATTGAATGTGCGCGATGCCCGCCTATAGAGCCGGAACCGCGTGCATATGGTATTCGGGGCTTTGCCTCTTTTGGATGCCTCGGATCGCATCTCTTGCATATTCATGGTGCCGGATGTAGCTGAGAGCCCGCTGAATAAATGGCGCGAGTCTCCGGGACGCGCGGCTGTCCGGAAACGGCGTTACCGGTGCCCATCCCGGATCGGCAGTAGGCTGGAAGCGGCGGCGTCCGGTAGCCCGGACGGCTACGATCACCCTTTGGCTCCTGGACAGAACGGAACATCATGAGCGCGCAGAAGCAGGCGAATTGGTCCTACACGGAAGGCCTGCCCGTTGAAGATGATGTTTTGCTCCGGGCGAGGGACCGATCCCACGAGCTCGGAGTTTCCCCCGTCAGTACGGGAATTGCGGCGGCTCTGACGGTACTCGCTGCTGCGTCAAAAGCGATGACCGTGGTGGAAGTCGGCGCCGGGGCGGGTGTTTCCGGCGTATGCCTGCTGCGCGGCATGGGCCAGAACTCAGTGCTGACAACTATCGATTCGGATGTAGACCATCTTCGGGCTGCACGCGAGGCCTATGCCGAGGCAGGAATTCCGGCGAACCGCACCCGGACTATTTCCGGGCGGGCAGCCGACGTACTTCCCCGCTTGACCGATGCTGCCTACGACCTTGTTTTCATCGATGCGGACAAGGCCAACCTTCCGCTCTACGCTGACCAGGCAGTCCGTCTGTTGAAGCGCGGAGGACTGATTCTGATCAACGACGCCCTTGACGGTGGCAAGGTTGCCGACCCCGCGGTACGGGACGCCTCCACGAACACCTTGCGGCAGGTAGGCAAGACGCTGCGCACTAACGATCAGTTGGTCAGCACGCTGGTGCCGGCCGGGAATGGTCTCCTGATGGCCGTCAAGATGCCGGCCTGAACTTCCGCCTGAAAACCCTGGTTCTCTAACCCGTTACCGTGAGCAGGCAATCCTTGAGCTTGCCTGCTTCTTCAGCGTTGAGCTCGACGACGAGGCGTCCACCGCCGTCGATCGGAACCCGCATGATGAGGCTGCGTCCCTCTTTGGTGACCTCCATGGGTCCATCACCGGTACGGGGTTTCATCGCAGCCATCTAAGTAGTTTCCTTCCACGGTGCGCGACCGGACGAAGGCCGCGGTCAACATTGCACGGCGGAGACTCCCCCGTACGCTCGTCCTTTCCCTATTATCCCGCAGAAGTGCGTGCCGAGCTAATCGCAGGTGCGGCGCCCATCACACCGCTACGCTGAATTGTTCCGCACCCAGCAGGACGCAAGGTGGTCGTTGACGTATCCGGTTGCCTGCTGCATGGCATAGGCGGTGGTGGGACCGACGAAGCGGAACCCGCGGGATCGGAGTTCTTTCGCAAGCGCGACAGACTCCGGCACTACGGCGGGAACATCGGTGAGTGCTTGCGGCGCTGGTTTCGGCGCCGGCCGGTGCGCGTCCAGGATTCCTCCAAGCGTTGTGCCCGCGGGCAACGCGAGGAGCGCGTGGGCGTTCGCAATGGTTGCGAGGATTTTGGCCCGGTTGCGCACAATGCCTGCATCGCCGAGGAGGCGTGTGACGTCGTCGTCATCGAAAGCGGCAACTCTCCGCGGCTCGAATCCGGCGAAAGCCACACGAAAATTCTCCCGCTTGCGGAGGATAGTGATCCAGCTCAGCCCGGACTGGAACGCTTCGAGACTGATCCTTTCGAAGAGCGCAGCCTCGCCCGTGACCGGGCGTCCCCATTCGTTGTCATGGTAGGCCTCGTAGTCCGCGCTCGACACTGCCCAACCGCACCGCAGGCGGCCATCGCTGCCGCTGACCGCGCTCACCGGCGCTCCCGGTTCTGCTCCTGTAGTGCTTCAATGAGAGCATCGCGTTCGGCGAGGGCGGCTGCCAGACTGTCCAGGACCTCGTCCACCTGATCCATGCGATACCCACGCAGCCCAAGCGAAAAGCGGACACTGCCGATGTCCGTAGCGCTCGGGTGTTCCGGGAGCAGGACCGGCGGCAGGGAAGGCGTCGGTTCAACCAGGCCGGGAAGGGCTCCGGGCTCTCCTCCTGAAGACCCGCTCCCGCGGGGCCACCCACGCCCGACGGCGAAGAACGCAGTGGCGCCCACTGCCGCAACCGCAACCACAACGAGGAAAACCGTCATGGCTTAGGGCCCGGTGTGCCGTGCTGTATCAGCGAGTACGGCACGTACGGCGTCGGCCGGGTCATCGACCAGGTGAACCAGTGACAGGTCCTTCTCCGAAATCATTCCGTTGGCGAGCAGCGTGTTCCGCACCCAGTTCCACAGCGGACCCCAGAACTCGGAACCGATCAGTACGATCGGGAAGGACGTGACCTTCTGCGTCTGGACCAGCGTCATCGCTTCAAAGAGCTCATCCAGGGTTCCGAAGCCTCCGGGCAACACAATGAAGCCCTGTGCGTACTTGACGAACATTGTCTTGCGGGCGAAAAAATAGCGGAAGTTGATGCCGAGATCCACCCACTCGTTCATGCCCTGTTCGAAGGGCAGTTCGATGCCGAGCCCCACGGAAACACCGCCGGCCTCGCAGGCACCCTTGTTCGCAGCCTCCATTGCACCCGGGCCGCCGCCGGTGATGACGGCGTACCCGGCTTCCACCAGGAGCCGTCCCACTTCTTCACCCATTGCGTAGTACGGGGAATCCCTCGGAGTCCGCGCGGAGCCAAAAACGCTGATCGCCCGACCCAATTCGGACAGGGTTCCAAAACCTTCCACGAATTCGCTTTGGATCCGCAGGACCCGCCAGGGATCAGTCTTGGTGAAGGGGGTTTCCTCATCGGAGTCCAACAGGTACTGATCGGACTGCGCCGTGCTCGCCTGGTCCCGACGGAGTTCTACCTGTCCGCGACGCCGCGCCGGTGCCGCGGGAGGGCCTGTGTGCTGATCGTTTGTGCCGCTGTGGGGACTCATATACCCAAGGCTAACCGCCGCAGGGACCCTTCCGCGTTGGTTGCTCTTGAATCACGATTTCCACTTTCGGCCAGCCGCTGTATCGCCGGTCGGGAATTCTTCGCTACATTTCTTTCTATGACTCGTGACACACAGTCGAGCACGCCAACGTCCGCGTCCAACTCGTCAGCACAGCCTCTCGTCTCTTTGAAGAACGTCAACAAGCACTTCGGTGAGCTGCATGTACTCAAGGACATCAACCTCGAAGTTGCCCGCGGCGAGGTGGTGGTGGTGATCGGCCCCTCCGGATCAGGCAAGTCCACGCTCTGCCGCGCCATCAACCGTCTGGAAACCATCGACAACGGCGAGATCCGGATCGACGGGAAGGAAATGCCGGCAGAAGGCAAGGCCCTGGCAAAGCTCCGTGCTGATGTCGGCATGGTCTTCCAATCCTTCAACCTGTTCGCGCACAAGTCCATCCTCGAGAACGTCTCTCTCGGCCCTGTGAAGGTCAAGGGGATGAAGGCCGCCGCAGCGAAAGAGCTTTCGATGTCGCTGCTGAAGCGCGTTGGCGTGGACAACCAGGCACAGAAGCTCCCCGCGCAGCTATCCGGGGGCCAGCAGCAGCGCGTCGCCATTGCACGGGCCCTCGCCATGCAGCCAAAGGTGATGCTGTTTGATGAACCGACGTCCGCGCTGGACCCGGAGATGATCAATGAGGTCCTGGATGCCATGGTTGCACTGGCCAAGGAAGGGATGACCATGATCGTGGTCACCCACGAGATGGGCTTTGCCCGCAAAGCTGCCGACCGCGTGATCTTCATGGCTGACGGCCAGATCGTTGAACAGGCCACCCCGGAAGAGTTCTTCACCAATCCGCAAAGTGATCGCGCCAAGGACTTCCTCGGCAAAATCCTTGCCCACTGACCACCTACGAATTCCCATCAGGAAATAACGCGAGGAGAAATCATGCGAAAAACACGATACGGCGCATTGGCGATGGCCGCGGCTGCCGCACTCACCCTGTCCGCCTGCGGCGGCGGAGGCGAGCCTGAAGGCGGCGGAGAAGGCACCGGCGAAGCAGCTGCTGATTCCGTACGCATTGGCATCAAGTTCGATCAGCCCGGCCTCGGCTTCGACGAGGGCGGCGAGTACACCGGCTTCGACGTCGATGTGGCCAAGTACGTAGCAGGCGAGCTCGGCTACAGCGAAGACCAGATTGAATGGGTGGAAGCCCCTTCGGCCAACCGCGAGAACATGCTGGCCAACGAGCAGGTTGACATGATTTTCGCAACGTACTCGATTACGGACACCCGCAAGGAAACCGTCGACTTCGCCGGTCCATACTTCATTGCCGGTCAGGACCTGCTGGTTCCTGCGGACAGCGACATCTCCGGTCCTGAAGATCTTGAGGGCAAGAACCTCTGCTCAGTCACCGGATCAACGTCGGCGACCAAGATCAAGGAAGAGTACCCCGGCGTCAACCTTGTCGAGCAGCCAGGCTACGCCGAGTGCGTTTCCGTCATGGCGAGCGGTGCTATTGACGCCGTCACCACCGATGACATCATCCTTGCCGGTCTCGCTGCCAATGCGGAAAGCGGCGACTTCAAGGTTGTCGGCAACACCTTCTCGGAGGAGCGCTACGGAGTCGGCCTCACCAAGGGGAGCGAGCTCTGCTCGGACATCAACGCGGCGATCGAGAAGATGATCGAAGAAGGCGCCTGGGAAGAAGCACTGGCGAACAACCTTGAAGGCGTTGACTACGAGCCGAACTCGGAACTGAACCCGCCGACGCCCGATGACTGCGTCTGATTGACACTCATCGCGGTGGGGCGGCTCCGGCTGTCCCACCGCTCATCTATGTATGGGAGGCCGAATAAATGGAGGACTATCTGTCCCTCCTGGTCGAATACGATGTCCTCGGGGCATTCTGGGTCAATATTCAGCTGACCCTGTGGGCTGGGGTTTGGGCGCTGTTGCTGGGCACGCTTCTCGCGCTCATGCGAATCTCACCCATCGCGAGCCTGCAATGGCTCGGCGCGGCGTACGTCAACATCTTCAGGAACACGCCCCTGACGATCATCCTCGCCTTCGGGTTCCTCGGCCTGTTCGGCCAACTCGGCTTCACGCTTGCTGAAGACCTCAATGTCAGCCTCTTCCGGATCGCTATCCTCGGGCTTGCCATTTACCACGCAGCCTTCGTTTGTGAAGCTATTCGCAGCGGAGTGAACACGGTCCCCCTCGGCCAGGCTGAAGCGGCCCGTGCAATAGGTCTCAGTTTCATGCCGGCTGCCCGCCTGATCATTCTCCCGCAGGCGTTCCGAGGGGCGATTGCGCCGCTCGGTAACGTACTGATTGCGCTCATCAAGAATTCGACGGTCGCGGCAGCGGGATCAGTTGCCATCGAGACCTCAACGGTGATGAAGGAGATGATCGAGTTCCGCTCCGACGTTATTTATCCAATTTTCTTCACATTCGCGCTCGGATTCGTCATTCTCGTCATCCCAATCGGCCTGCTCACAACCTGGGCTTCGAAGAAACTGGCGGTGGCACGATGAGCGTACAGCAGGTTCTGTTTGATGCGCCGGGCCCGAAGTCCCGTCGCAATATACTGATCGGCAACATCATCGGTGCCGTTCTGATTGTCGGACTCATCGGCTATCTGATCATGGCACTGGCCGCTCAGGGGCAGTTTGCGCCCGAAAAATGGACTCCATTCCTGGAGTGGGACACCTGGCGGTTCTTCCTGCTCGAGGGGCTGCTCTACACCCTCCGTGCGGCCGCTATCTCGGTTGTCACCTCTATCGTCTTCGGTTTGATCTTCGGTTTGGGTCGACTTTCCCATGTTGCGGTCATCCGGTGGATCAGCGGAATCGTCGTCGAATTTTTCCGGGCAGTACCCGTGCTCCTCATGATGATCTTCTTCTGGTTGCTCCTCGGCACCCTTGACCTCCTCCGTCCGCAGGACTCGCCGTTCGCTGCGGTAGTCCTCGGACTCACGCTGTATAACGGTTCGGTCATCGCCGAACTCGTGCGGTCCGGCGTGTTCAACCTCCCGAAAGGACAGCGAGAGGCAGGACTGGCGATCGGTATGACGAGAAGTCAGTCGCTGCGCTCGATCGAGGTTCCACAGGCACTGGTCGCCATGCTGCCTGCACTAGTCAGCCAGTTTGTCGTCATCCTCAAAGACTCAGCGCTGGGGTACATCATCACGTACTCCGAGCTACTCGCCTACTCCCGTCGGTTGGGATCGGGCGAGGGAAACATCTTCCAGGCCCTCATCGTCGCTGCGGTGATCTTTATCATCATCAACTTCATGTTGACCACTTTCGCCACCAAGCTCTCCGGCCGATTGAGCTTCAGGACGGGCGGGAAGACCCGTAAGGACAAGAACGAGAAAGTACTTTTGACCGACCCGACTAACGCCGGTTAGACCAAACGCAGATTCCTCCGTCGAACAACTGGCTCGCCTCGACCTCAGGTCTAGGCGAGCCAGTCGCTTAATGCCTTGAGGCAGGTGCGGACAGCATCTGCATGGACGTGTTCGTCGTCCGAGTGTGCAAGGAGCGCGTCGCCGGGACCGAAGTTCACGGCGGGTATGCCGAGTGCGCTGAAACGCGCCACGTCGGTCCAGCCGTACTTCGGCTTCGGCTCCCCACCGACTGCAGCGACGAAGGCAGCGGCAGCTGGATGGTTCAGCCCGGGGCGCGCGCCGGCTGCCGCATCCGTCCGCTCCACCTCAAAACCAGCAAGCAGGTCACGCACATACTTTTCGGCGTCCTCGGGGGTCTTATCCGGAGCAAACCGGTAATTCACCTCGGCAACGGCACGATCGGGAATGACATTCCCCGCGGTGCCACCGCTGATCAGGACAGCATTGAGGCTCTCCCGGAAATCCAGTCCGTCCACCGATACCGTGGCCGGCTCGTGGTCCCGAAGCCGAACAAGCACCTCCGCCATTGCGTGAATGGCGTTCTCCCCCATCCAGGCCCGTGCAGAGTGGGCGGCGCGCCCCGTCGTCGTGACATTGAAGCGGGCCGTTCCATTGCAGCCGCCTTCGACAGTGCCGTTGGTGGGTTCGAGCAGCACCGCGAAATCCGCCTCGAGCCAGTCCGGATACCTTTCGGCCAACCGGCCCAGTCCACTGAGGGATGCCTCGACTTCCTCATGGTCATAAAAGACGTAGGTGATGTCCCGGGACGGCTCTGTCAGCGCGGCAGCAAGCGCCAACTGGACGGCGACTCCGCCCTTCATGTCGGTGGCACCGCGTCCATAGAGAACCTCGCCCTCCCAGGTGCTCGGGACGGTACCGCGGGAGCCTGGCACATGCGGCAGCGGCACAGTATCGAGATGACCGGCCAGGATGACCCGTTCGGCACGGCCGAGGTTGGTGCGGCCGATCAGCGAATCACCGTCCCGGACCACTTCCAGGTGGGAACACGCGCGAAGGATCCCCTCCACCTCTTCAGCCAATGCCCGTTCGTTACCCGAGACACTGTTGATGTCGATGATGTCCGCGGTGAGCTGAGCCACATCGGCGAAGGGATCAAGGCGCGCGCTGTCGGAAGCTGTCATGATCCCCAGCGTACTGGCCTCCCGCCCCGCGCCGAGCGAAGCGAGGGGTGGGAAGCCGGGCGTGCGTACTGGGCGATGTGGCGGGAGCCGGTAACAGCTACTCGGTAGAATGGAAGCCATGACTGAAACGGCTTCTGCTTCCCTGACCCCCTCCGAGACCTCCACGCGGACCGCCTTCGGCGTCGGCCTGGCCACGCTGGCTGAAGACGGAACGACACTCGATGTCTGGTATCCGCAGCCGGTTCTTGGCGACGCTTCAGGCGAGGCCGATGCGCTGCGCAGCGAACTAGCGGCTATTGCAGCGCCGGACGCGCTGCGCGGAGTGACCCAGGAAGTAGTCACCACCGTGTCTTCGCTCGACGACGCGCCCGCCGACGCAGCGGATGCCTACCTCCGGCTCCACCTGCTCTCGCACCGGCTCGTCCAGCCGAACAGCATAAACCTCGACGGCCTCTTCGGACTGCTCGCGAACGTCGTGTGGACAAACTT
Organism: Arthrobacter vasquezii; assembly: GCF_029455255.1. Taxonomy (NCBI): domain Bacteria; kingdom Bacillati; phylum Actinomycetota; class Actinomycetes; order Micrococcales; family Micrococcaceae; genus Arthrobacter; species Arthrobacter vasquezii. The sequence continues at coordinate 74,651 of NZ_JAROKN010000006.1, forward strand.
CGGCCCGTGCGCCGTCAACAACTTCGAAACCACCCGCCTGCGCCTGCGTTCCCGCGGCACGGTGGTGGTGTACGGCGTGGACAAGTTCCCACGCATGGTCGATTACGTGATGCCCTCGGGCGTTCGGATCGCCGACGCCGATCGGGTTCGCCTGGGCGCACACCTCGCCGAGGGGACCACCGTCATGCACGAAGGTTTCGTCAACTTCAATGCGGGAACTCTGGGCCACTCAATGGTCGAGGGACGCATTTCCGCCGGCGTCGTCGTGGGCAACGGCTCCGATATCGGCGGCGGGTCCTCGATCATGGGTACCCTCTCAGGCGGCGGCAAGGAACGCATCAGCATCGGCGAGCGCTGCCTCCTGAGCGCACAGGCCGGGATCGGTATCTCCCTCGGTGACGACTGCGTGGTGGAGGCCGGCCTCTACATCACGGCAGGAACCAAGGTGACCCTCCCGGATGGCTCGATCGCCAAGGCTGCCGACCTCTCGGGGCAGTCCGGAGTGCTCTTCATCCGCAACTCGACCACCGGCGTCGTCGAAGCCCGGCAGCGCTCGGGGCAGGGCATCGCACTGAACGCTGCGCTCCACGCCAACTAGGGATTTGAGTGCTCCAGACCAAGAAGCAGGCCCGACGACGGCGCCGCCTTCGCGCAGCCGGTGTCCTCACGCTGTTGACGGCGGTGGTCGGCGGTGGAGCCTACCTGGCCATCAGCCAACTGAACTCCTCTGAGGTGCTGGTCCGTGAGCGGTGCAGCGCCGTCGTCGGTACGGATACCTATGAGCTGGCGCCGGAGCAGGCCGCAAACGCATCCACCATCGCGGGAGTAGCCGTGACCCGTGGCCTGCCGCCGCGCGCGGTATCGATTGCGCTGGCCACCGCCGTCCAGGAATCGGGCCTGCGGAATTTGGACTACGGCGACCAGGCGGGGCCGGACTCCCGGGGACTGTTTCAGCAGCGTCCGTCCCAAGGCTGGGGCACCGAGGAGCAGGTGCAGGATCCCATTTACGCAGCCGGAGCGTTTTACGATGAGCTGGTCACGGTTCCGGGATACCAGAGTCTGCCCATCACGGAGGCCGCACAGCTCGTTCAGCGCAGCGCTTACCCGGACGCTTATGCCGATCACGAGCCTGAGGCGCGCGCGTTCGCCTCAGCGCTGACGGGCCAATCCCCCGCCTCGCTGAACTGCGTACTGCGTAAGCCCGTTGCATCAGGCAGCGCGGCAGCGGTGACCGAACGCTTCGCAGCCGTCTTTCCAGCCCTACCCACAGCTGCAACCGAAGAGGGTCTCGTGACCAGCGCCTCCGGATCAGAGGGGTGGGCCGCGGCACAGTTTGCGGTGGCCAATGCCAAGGAACTGGGCATCACTTCCGTCTCCCATGCGGGACTGCAGTGGAACCGGGCCGACGGCGGCTGGACCACCGCAGAAACTGAGACCGGGCAGGTGCTGATCACCCTTGCCGAGGTCGCCGCCTAGCAGGCGCTACGCGATGATCTCCACCACCGGCTGGACATAGCTCCGGAAGGTCGCTTCGTCGTCGTAGAGGTCCTCGCTCAGAATGAGCATGTCCGGTTCGACATACCAGGCCCGGTCTTCGCTCAGCGGCAGCTCCACCACGGAGAGCGAGAAGTTCCTCGCGGGCCGTCCAAGTTCGAGTTCGCGTTCCCGGACGAGATCACCGAACCGCCGCTGGCCTACGTCGTGCATGCGCTGTTGTTCGCGCTCGCACCAGGATGCGTCACGCTCCTGCGTCCATTCCAATGCGGTCCCATAGTGAGCGTGGGTGAGGCGCTGAAGGGCGGGCATGGAGTCAAGCTCCGGGAAGTCCGGCGGCGTAGGAAGTACCGTACCGTTTCCGTATCCGGCAACCAGTTGGTACCACCAGGCCTCCCACTCCACCCGCAGCGCAGGAACGCCGCCGGCGGCGTGGACCACCTGGCGCGGATTCAGGCAGCGGACAGGGGGCTTCACCGGCGATACTGCAGGCTTGCCGATCACACCGAGGCCGGCGCAGTCCCGCAGATACAGCGCGAAGCACATGGCCAGAGACGTACCGGCTCCCACTTTCCAGGAGGGCGCTCCATTGACGTGCATGCGGTGTCCCCGCCTCTCCGCCGGCATAACCCGAACCGGCTCGCGCGTGATCCTCCAAGGGTAGACCGATAGCCCCAACGTCTCCAGAGCAAGAGCCTGGTGACTCACTTAGGTCCGAAATACCGCTGGTCGGTAGGCTTGAACCCATGAAGATACTCGTCACCGGCGGAAGCGGTTACATTGGCTCGCACACCACACTTGCACTCCTGGAGGCGGGCCACGACGTCGTCGTAGTGGACAACCTCTACAACTCAAGCGAAACCGCCCTGAGGCGGGTGGAGGAGCTGGCCGGCCGCGAGGTGGCTTTCCGCAAGGTGGATCTGCTCGACGAGCACGCGCTCGACGCCGTGTTCGAAGCCGAGGCCGTCGAGGCCGTAATCCATTTCGCCGGGCTGAAGGCCGTCGGTGAATCAGTGGAGAAGCCGCTGTTCTACTACCACAACAACGTGGGTGGAACCCTGAACCTGCTGCGCACCATGGACCGCCACAACGTGCGCACCCTGGTCTTCAGCTCCTCAGCCACCGTCTATGGCGCTTCCGAAGAGGTACCCCTCATCGAGAAAATGCCGCTGGACGCAACCAACCCCTACGGGCGCACCAAGGAGCAGATCGAGGACATCCTGAGCGACGTCGGTGCCTCCGACGCCCGCTGGAACATCGCGCTGCTGCGTTACTTCAATCCGGTGGGTGCGCATGAGTCAGGGCGGATCGGCGAAGATCCAACGGGTATCCCGAACAACCTGCTGCCCTTCGTGGCACAGGTGGCGGTCGGCAGGCGCGAAAAAGTCATGGTCTTCGGCAATGACTACCCGACCCCGGACGGCACGGGCGTCCGCGACTACATCCACGTGGTGGATCTCGCGGACGGCCACGTAGCTGCCCTGAACTTTCTCACCTCCCACTCCGGGGTGCACCGCTGGAACCTGGGGACAGGTAACGGCTCATCGGTGCTTGAGGTGCTCGCAGCCTTCTCCAGGGCGGCCGGCCACGAGATCCCCTACGAATTCGCTCCCCGGCGGCCGGGAGACGCAGCCGTCAGCTATGCGGACCCCTCGTCAGCATTGGCAGACCTTGGGTGGTCCGCGCATAAGTCACTGGACCAGATGTGCGAGGACCACTGGCGCTGGCAGAAGAACAACCCGCAGGGATACGCCTCCTAGCCAAGGCCACGGCAACGTGAAGTACGACGACGGCCGGTCACCTTCCTTGCGGAGGTAACCGGCCGTCGTCGTGCTGTTACTGCGTTTGGAACTTCTAGCGTGCGGGGTAGTGCCGCTCCCCGGCGCCCGTGTACAGCTGGCGCGGACGGCCGATCTTGGTCTGCGGATCCTGCATCATTTCGCGCCACTGCGCGATCCACCCCGGCAGGCGTCCGATCGCGAAGAGGACGGTGAACATTTTCTCCGGGAAGCCCATCGCCTTGTAGATGAGGCCGGTGTAGAAGTCCACGTTCGGGTAGAGCTTGCGTTCGATGAAGTAGTCATCAGCAAGGGCCTTCTCTTCGAGGCGCATTGCGATGTCCAGAAGCTCGTCGTTGCCGCCGAGCTTTGAAAGGATGTCGTGGGCGGTGGCCTTGACGATTTTGGCCCGCGGATCATAGTTCTTGTAGACGCGGTGCCCGAAGCCCATGAGCTTCACGCCGTCTTCCTTGTTCTTGACCTTCTCCATGAAGTCCTCGGGCTGCATGCCCTTGGCCTTGATCTCCCGGAGCATGTTCAGGACGGCTTCATTGGCGCCGCCATGCAGCGGGCCGAATAGCGCGTTGATGCCGGCGGAAATGGAAGCGAACATGTTGGCGTTCGAGCTTCCCACCAGGCGGACGGTGGAGGTGGAGCAGTTTTGCTCGTGGTCCGCATGAAGGATCAGCAGGAGGTCCAGCGCCTTAACCATGGTGGGATCGAGATCATAGGGCTCGGCAGGGAGGCCGAAGCACAAACGCATGAAGTTCTCCACTAGGTTCATGGAGTTGTCCGGGTACAGCATCGGCTGGCCGATGGACTTCTTGTGCGCGTACGCGGCAATGACCGGCAGCTTCGCCATCAGGCGGAACGTGGACAGCTCCACCTGCTCATCGTCGAACGGGTCCAGGGAGTCCTGGTAGAACGTGGACAGCGCCGAGACAGCTGAGGACAGCACCGGCATGGGGTGGGCGTCCCGTGGGAATCCGCCGAAGAAGCCCTTGAGCTCCTCGTGGAGGAGCGTGTGCCTGCGGATGCGGTTATCGAAGGCGGCGAGCTCAGTCGGTGTTGGCAGGTTCCCATAGATGAGCAGGTAGGAAACCTCAAGGAAACTCGAATGCTGGGCGAGCTGGTCGATGGGGTAGCCGCGGTAGCGCAGGATGCCCTGATCGCCGTCGATGTACGTGATTGCTGAGGTGGTGGCCGCGGTGTTCATGAAACCGGGATCGAAGGTAACGGCACCGGTCTGCTTGAGCAGCTTCGAGACATCGTACCCGTGGTTGCCCTCTGCCGCTTGGATCAGCGGGAGGCTCAGGCTTCCTCCGTCATACTGGAGTGAGGCGCCGTTGTGCTCAGTCATTGACTCTCCTTGTGGAGCTTATGGAAAAGCATGCGAAATTGCTGGATCAGCTCAGTCAGCTAAAACGCTACCGGCACAAACGCCTTCAGCACTAATCGGTTGAGGCGTTGTTGTGCAATAGCAACACGGTCTCACGCGGTGAGCCGGGCAGCCGCGGCAGCGACCCGCTCATCAGAACCCGTGAGCGCCACCCGGACGAACCCGTTCCCGGCGTCACCGTAGAACGTGCCGGGACCAACGATGATGCCCAGCTCCGCGAATCTCCTCACCGTCAGCCAGGTGTCTTCCCCCGCCGTCGCCCAGAGGTACAGGCCGGCGTTGGATGCGGAGATGGTCAGCCCGAAGGCCTCGAGAGCCGGTATGAGTTGCTCCCGCCGAGCCCGGTACAGGTCTTTCTGCGCGGCGACATGAGCGTCATCCGAAAGCGCTGCGCGCATGGCTTCCTGCACCGGATACGGCACGATCATTCCGGCATGCTTTCGCGAGTTGATGAGGTTAGCCAGCACCGCGCTGTCACCGGCCACGAACGCGGCCCGGTAACCGGCGAGGTTCGACTGCTTGCTCAGCGAGTAGACGGACAGCAATTGTTCGGTGGACCCTCCGCTGACCCGTGCATCGAGGATGCTGGGCACCGGGTTCCCACCCTGGGCAGGATCCCAGGCGCCCCAGCCCAGTTCGGCGTAACACTCATCGGAGGCAACCATCGCGCCCAGTCCACGGGCGGCGTCGACCATGGCACGCAGGGCTTCAACATCCTGGACCGCGCCGGTGGGATTCGATGGAGAATTGAGCCAGACCAGCCGCACCCGCCCCCGCGTGCCCGGATCCAGTTCAGCCAGCGAGTCCGCGGCCACCGGTGTTGCACCGGCGAAATGGGCTCCCATGTCATAGGTGGGATAGGCAACCGTGGGACGCACAACGACATCGCCCGCTCCCAGCCCCAGCAACGTGGGCAGCCACGCAACAAGCTCCTTGGAACCAACCGTTGGCAGAATATCTGCCGGGTCAAGACCAACAACAGAACGACGACGGCGGTACCACTCGCTGATTGATTCCCTCAGTTCAGCTGTGCCGTGAGTGGTGGGGTAACCGGGCGCATTCGATGCGTCGCGGAGCGCACGCTGGACAACCTCCGGCGTGGGATCCACGGGAGTTCCGATTGAGAGGTTGACCGCCCCGTCCGGATGCTTCCGGGCTTCCTCGACATAGGGCGCCATGGCATCCCACGGGTAGTCCGGAAGGTCGAGCCCGAAGGCCCGTTTGGGTGTCACGCTAACGTCACGCTTCCTGGTTCTGCGGCGGCAGGGCCGCGATGATCGGGTGATCCTTCCCGGTGTTGCCAAGCTTGGCGGCGCCGCCCGGCGATCCGAGATCATCAAAGAACTCGACGTTGGCCTTGTAGTACTCGGCCCACTCATCGGGGGTGTCGTCTTCGTAGTAGATCGCCTCGACCGGGCACACCGGCTCGCACGCCCCACAGTCCACGCACTCATCCGGGTGGATGTACAGCGAGCGTTCACCTTCATAGATGCAATCAACCGGGCATTCCTCAATGCAGGCCTTGTCTTTCACATCCACGCACGGCTGTGCGATTACGTAGGTCACTTCCCACGCCTTCCCTAGGATTCTGGTGCCGCTAACGGCTCTTCGTCGCTCTTCCAGCTTAACGCAACAGGAGTTGGGACCGGCATCGACCGGCGCCCACCGTAATATGACAGGCTATGCCCATGTCCAGCTCCGCCGCACACCTGCTGACTTCCCTGCCGTTGGGAACCCGCGTTGTTGTCCGGTATCGGATCGAAGGCGGCCTCACCGATGCACTCGGCAACCTGGCTGCACGGGACGATCTGTCCTGCACCATTTCAGGAAGGCGCGGGGACGTCGTCGTTCCGCTGGTTGCCGTGACGGCCGCCAAACCGGTGCCTCCCCCACCTCCGCGGCGCGGTCCGAGAACTCCCGCAGTAGGGCCAACCTCGCGATTGACTAAATTCAATCAGTAAGCGCCTGCTGACGTATGCTGGAAATCATGGAAACAGATGAGGACGTCCAGGCACGAGGCAGGGCGCTGAGCTCCCCCGTCCGGCTCAGGATCCTCCGGCTTTGCCTGCATAAGGCACGCACCAATAAGGAAATCGCCGAGGTGTTGGATCTCAACCCCGCCACGGCGCTGCACCATGTGCGGACTCTGCTCGCCACCGAGTTTTTGAAGGCCGAGGAGCCGCGGACGGGCAATCGCGGCGCGAAGGAAATCCCCTATCGCGCCACCGGATTGTCGTGGGGAAGCCGCATGCCCAACGCGGCCCCTGTACTCGTCGAAACGTTCCTTCAGGAAATAGACGGGCTGAACCCCTCGGAGATCGACGTGTGGCGTCTTGGAGTGCGGCTCAACGACGCCAACCGCGCCGAGATGATGGAGAAGATCCGCCACGTGTTCGAGGAATACGCCCGGCGGGAATCGGACGAGGACGGCACCGCGACCTCCATCATGCTGGCCCACCACATAGACCGCACCGCGGACTGAGACAGTACTACAGAGCTTCGTTACAGAGCTTCGGCTTCAGGACGGGCTGACGGCCGCAACGCCCACCAGGACAGGGCAACGGCTGCAACCGTTCCGACGGCCAGTCCCACCACCCAGACATAGCCGGCAATGGCCACAGGCGGAAGCGCGCCCTCCACCTCAACGCCGGCAGCGATAAGGGCACCGGCGGACAAAGAAGCCGCGAGCCCCACCAGGATGTACGCGACTACTCCGGTCAGGGCTGCGAAAAAGATGCTGCGGGCAGCCACGGCAACGAACACGGCAATACTGGTCGCAAGCACTACAGAGGCAAGCGCACCGGCCGGAATCCCGACACCGTTCACGTACCAGATATGGGCATGAAGCGCGGTGCCAAGCACAGCCGCAAGTGAGCCGCCAAGGACGGAGGCGAGGACTCCGCGCGGGCGGTCGCCGCTACGGGCAGAAGGAGCGACGACGGCGGCCGGATTGGCGCCGTCGTCGTCCTTCTGTTTGTTCACCTGCATGCCGGGAGCCGGCAACTGCCTACGCCTGCTAGGCGCGGGCGCGGGAACGGGCAGCGCGCATGCGCTCGTTGGGATCGAGAACCACCTTGCGGATGCGGATGGACTCCGGAGTCACCTCGACGCACTCGTCTTCCCGCGCGAATTCGAGTGATTCCTCGAGCGTGAGATTGCGGGGAGGCGTCAGGTTCTCGAAGGTGTCGGAGGAAGCGGCACGCATGTTGGTGAGCTTCTTTTCCTTGGTGATGTTCACTTCCATGTCATCGGCGCGTGAGTTCTCGCCGACGATCATGCCCTGGTACACCTCGGAGGTCGGCTGCACAAAGAAGGAACCGCGTTCCTGCAGGTTGATCATGGCGAACGGGGTGACCACCCCGGCGCGGTCCGCGATCATCGATCCGTTGGTGCGGTACTCGATGTCCCCTGCCCACGGCTCGTAGCCCTCGGAGTAGGAGGATGCGATTCCAGCGCCGCGGGTGTCCGTCAGGAACTTGGTACGGAAACCGATGAGCCCCCGGGCGGGAACGATGAACTCCATCCGAACCCAACCGGTGCCGTGGTTGGACATGTTGGTCATACGGCCCTTGCGTGCCGCCATCAGCTGGGTGACACCGCCAAGGTACTCTTCGGGAACGTCGATGGTCATGTGCTCCATGGGCTCATGGATTTTCCCGTCAACAGTCCGGGTAACAACCTGTGGCTTGCCAACCGTCAGCTCAAAACCTTCGCGACGCATCTGCTCCACAAGAATGGCCAGCGCCAGCTCTCCACGTCCCTGGACTTCCCAGGCATCCGGGCGGGCGGTGGGCAGAACGTTCAGCGATACGTTGCCGATCAGCTCCTTATCAAGCCTGTCCTTCACCTGTCGCGCAGTAACCTTCGCGCCCTTGACCTTCCCGGCCAGCGGCGAGGTGTTGATACCGATGGTGACGGAGATAGCCGGATCATCCACGGTGATCAGTGGAAGGGGCTGCGGGTTGTTGACGTCGGTCAGGGTTTCACCGATGGTGATGTCCTCGATACCGGCGACAGCAACAATCTCTCCCGGTCCAGCGGATTCGGTGGGGACGCGGTCCAGGGCCTTGGTGGCGAGCAGTTCGGTGATCTTGACGGTCTTCAGTTCACCGTTCTGGCGGGCCCAAGCTACCTGCTGGCCCTTGCGGAGCGTCCCGTTGAAGATACGGAGCAGAGCGAGGCGGCCAAGGAACGGCGAGGCATCCAGGTTGGTGACGTGAGCCTGCAGGACGCCCTCCGGGTTGTACCGCGGCGCGGGGATGTGGTCGATGATGGTCTTGAAGAGCGGCTCAAGATTGTCATTCTCCGGGACGGTGCCGTCTGCCGGCTGTTCCAGAGACGCCGCTCCAGCTCGCGCTGCGGCGTAGACCACAGGAACATTGAGCACGAGGTCAAGGTCGAGATCCGGAACCTCATCGGCCAGGTCCGAAGCAAGGCCGAGCAGCAAATCCATGGACTCGCTGACTACTTCGTCGATGCGGGAGTCCGGACGGTCGGTCTTGTTGACCAGCAGGACAACCGGCAGCTTCGCGGCCAGCGCCTTGCGCAGCACAAAGCGGGTCTGCGGCAGCGGGCCCTCGGAGGCATCAACAAGCAGGACCACGCCGTCTACCATGGACAGTCCGCGCTCAACCTCGCCGCCGAAGTCAGCGTGGCCGGGCGTGTCAATGACGTTGATGGTGATTGTTTCGCCCTCAGCCGATGGGCCGTCGTAGAACACGGTGGTGTTCTTGGCGAGGATGGTGATGCCCTTTTCGCGCTCCAAGTCCCCCGAGTCCATGACCCGGTCCTCAAGATGGTTGTGGGCGGCGAAGGAATTGGTCTGCCTCAGCATCGCGTCAACGAGCGTCGTCTTGCCATGGTCTACGTGCGCCACGATGGCAACGTTGCGAAGGTCACTGCGGATTGCAGTGTTGCTCGTGGATACAGACATGCGGAATGACTCGTTTCGTCGGGGATTTCGTCGGGATTGCGGAGGTGCCGGGGAAAATGGAAGCGGGCAGCACAGCGCGCACTACTACCAGTCTAAGCGCTAGGCAAAAGATGGCCTAACGGGCACATTAAACGACGACGACGGCACCCACCGCAGCGGGCGCAGTCGTCGTTCGTGGAAGCTGGCTACTCGGCTGCGGCCAGGAGCTGCGCGCGCAGCTCACGTCGCTCGCGCTGCTTCTCCGGATCCGGCAGCGGCACAGCCGCAAGGAGCCGCTGCGTGTAGGGATCCTGGGGGTTGCGCAGAATCTGGTCGCGGGTACCCTGCTCGACGATCCTGCCGCGCCGCATCACGCAGATGTGGTCGGCGAGAACGTCCACCACCGCGAGGTCATGGGTGACGAACAGGCAGGCAAAACCCATTTCCTTCTGAAGGTTCTGGAACAGCTCTAGCACCTTGGCCTGGACGGACACGTCCAGCGCGGACGTGGGCTCGTCAGCAACCATGAGCTTGGGCTTCAGCGACAGCGCGCGCGCAATGCCGACGCGCTGCTTCTGCCCACCCGAGAGCTCGTGCGGGTAGCGGTTCCGGTAGGCACGCGGAAGCTCCACCTGGTCGAGCAGTGTCTCGATGCGCTTCTGCAAGGCGGAGCCCTTGGCTTCTCCGGCGAGGAACATCGGTTCGCCGATGCTTTCACCGATGGGCAGCCGGGGGTTCAGCGACGAGGACGGGTCCTGGAACACCATGCCGACGCTGCGCCGAACTGCGCCGAGTTCCCGGGAGGTGGGCTTGAGACCGGAGATGTCAGTACCCACGACCTTGAGCGCTCCTTCGGCAACGGGAAGGAGCCCGACCGCTGCGCGCCCGATGGTGGTCTTGCCCGATCCGGACTCCCCCACCAATCCCATGACTTCGCCTGGACGGATGCTCAAGGTTGCGTTCTCAACCGCACGGAAGGCCGGAACCCGGCCCTGCTTGGGGTACTCGATGGCCACATTCACCAGGTCGAGTACTGCTTCTCCCCTGCTCTCCCGCTCTGCCTGAACTTCCTTCTCCAGACCCTGGAGGACAACCCGCTCCCGGCGCTGAAGCTCTTCAGCGTCTACGCCGGCCAGCTCCGATTTGGTTGCTGCTGCAAGGGCCGCGGTGATGTCGACGTCGTCACCGCCGCCCTCTGCTCCCTGGCCCAGGTGTGGTACAGCTGCGAGCAGATCCTGGGTGTAGGGATGTTCGGGCCGGCTGAAAATTTTCTCTGCCGTGCCTGATTCCACAATGACGCCCTGACGCATGACGGCGATGCGGTCTGCGAGGTCCGCGACAACTCCCATGTCGTGGGTGATGAGCACGATGGCGCTGTCGAGCTTGTTGCGCAGGTTGCGCATCAGGTCGAGGATTTCGGCCTGGACTGTCACGTCGAGTGCGGTGGTGGGCTCATCTGCGATGAGGAGCTTGGGATCACACGAGAGTGACTGGGCGATCATGGCGCGCTGCCGCTGTCCCCCGGAGAGCTGGTGGGGGTAGGAACGGAAGGCTTTCTCGGGATCAGGAAGCTCCACCATGTCCAGCAGTTTGAGGGCGCGCTCCCTCGCCTCATCGGGCGAGATTGCGTTGTGCAGACGCAGAGTCTCGACGATCTGGAACCCGACCGTGTACACGGGGTTCAGCGCCGTCATCGGCTCCTGGAAGATGACCGCGACGTCATTGCCGCGCACCTCCCTCATCTTCCCCGGGGAAAGATTGAGGATTGACCTGCCGTTCAATATCACCTCTCCGGTGACACGGCTGTTGCTGGGCAGGAGCCCGAGAAGCGCCATCGAGCTTGCGCTTTTGCCTGACCCGGACTCCCCGACGATCGCAAGCACTTCACCTGCGTTCACGTAGTAGCTCAGGTCAATGGCCGCCGGGACCCATTCCTTCTCCACCCCGAAGTCGACGCTGAGGTTTCGAACTTCGAGCACCGGTCCGCGAGCGGATTCCGTTGGATCATTGCTCCCGTTGCCGTCAATGATGTCGTGGGTCATAGTGCTGTCCTTCCACTGTGTGACCGTGCGTACGGCGCTTTTGGGCGGGCTGTTTTCCCGCTGATTACTGCGCTGACACTAAATGTTGGAAATATGGGGGGATGAACTCGCCTACCGGTCCGATCCAGACCACTGTCTTCCGCCCCCGCAGCAGCCGCTGGATACTCGCGATTGCGGGCGCCGTCGTCGCGGTGGGTCTGATCGCCTCCGTTGTGACGTCCGGACTGCAGGCGCTCGCTACTGCCGCGCCGCTGCTCGCGGTAGCGGCCGTGGCATGGTGGTTGTTCTGGTTTCCGGCGGTGGTTGTCGGGCCTACCGGCGTTCAACTGCGCAACCCGGTCCAGACCGTTGATGTTCCGTGGGCCGGCCTCATCCACGTCGACACCAAGTACGCACTGAAGCTCGTCACGCCGAGCGGCAGCTACAGCGCCTGGGCTGCGCCTGCTCCCGGAGTTCGCGGAACCCACGCGGGCAAGCCGGAGCACATGCAGAACCTTCCGGGCACCAGCTACGGAGCGGGTGGAAGCGTTCGCCCCGGGGACCTCAGCAACACCGATTCCGGCCTTGCTGCCCTGCTGGTCCGATCCGAGTGGGAACGGCGTGTGGACAGCGGTCTGATCGACGTTGACGCTACCGAGGCAGCGCGGGTGGAGCGCCGCATCAACTGGCAACCGCTTGGCGTGATCGCCGGCCTGCTGCTGCTGAGCGTCATTACCTTCGCCCTGCAGTGACAGCAGACCGGCGCGACCGGCGCTGAGCCGGGCACCAAAGAGTATGCGGTTCATCAGGCCGGCTTCTTAGGTTCTGCAGCCTTCTTGGCGTTGAACTTCTTCTGCCGGGGGTCGAAGGCATCTCGCAGCCCGTCACCGATGAAGTTGATCGACAGGCAGATGATCACAATGAACAGACCCGGCCACCAGAAGAGCCACGGGCGGGTGCTGAACGCCGCCTGGTTGGCACTGATGAGGCTACCCAACGAGATATCAGGAGCCTGGACGCCGAGTCCGAGGAAGGACAGCGCCGTCTCCAGCAGGATCGCGGACGCCATGACCAGGGTGGTGTTGACGATGATCACGCCCACGGCGTTCGGCACGATGTGCTTGAAGATGATCCGCGAGTTGGAAGCGCCTGCGATGCGGGCTGCATCGACGAACTCCCGTTCGCGGAGGCTGAGGAATTCACCGCGGACCAAACGCGCGAGGCCGGTCCAGATGATGAATCCGACGAAGACTCCCAGTAGGATGACGCCGGCGCTGCCGCCGAAGATCGCCCCGAAGAAGGTGCCCGGCCCAGAAATGGAGTTGCCGAACGTGCCCAGCACCGCTGCGATGATCACCAGCGGGATGATGATGATGACGTCAGTGAGACGCATCAGCAGCGTTTCCACCCAGCCGCGGAAGTATCCGGACACACCACCAATAACGACGCCGATGATGCCGCCCACGAGTCCAATCAGGAACATCACAATCAGGGACAGCTGCGCACCGCGCATGGTCATGGCGAAGAGATCGCGCCCCACGCGGTCCTGCCCAAAGGGATGGTCACCAAAATTGAACGGCAGTGTCCAGGTGGGTGCACCCGTGGGATTGGCAAGTGGCGGTGTTTCCACGTAGTCCCACTTCCACCAGCCGGGAATTCCGGCATAGCCCACTGAGGTAAACGCCATGATGACGACGCCCGCAAAAATGACCATGCTGACCACAGCGGCAGTGTGGCCGAAGAAACGCTTGCGGACCAGTTGGCCCTGACTGAGGCCTCTCGCCTCAGGCTGCTTCGATCGCTTTGATTCTTGTGCTGCAGTGCTCATGCTTTCACCCTCACTCGCGGGTCAAGAACGGAGTAGACGAGGTCGGCCACCAGGTTGAAGACCAGGGCAACAATGCCCGTGATCAGGAAGACTCCCATGACCGGATTGAGGTCCTGCCGTCCGAGTGCCTGAACGAACAGTTGGCCCATGCCGCTGAAGGCGAACACCTGCTCGGTGATGATGGCGCCGCCGATGAGCGCACCAATGTCGAAGGCAACGAGCGTGGCCAGCGGAATGAGCGCATTGCGGAATGCGTGACGCATCACGACCGTGCGTTCCCCCAGGCCCTTCGCCCTTGCGGTACGAATGTAGTCCTGATTCATGATTTCCAGCATCGACGCCCGTGAATAGCGGCTGTAACCCGCAAGGGAGATCAACATCAGGGCAATCGTGGGAAGCAGCAGGTGCGTATACGTGTCCAGTCCCCGCACCCAGAAGTCTCCTTCGAGGTTGGGGGTGGAGGCACCGATTGTCGCGATTGGACGGCCGTTGACCCGGTTGTTGTTGAAGTAGGAGGGCCACGCCTGCATGAAGCGGTCCAGCAGGATCAGGAACCCCATCAGGAACGCGGTGAGCCCCGCTGCTGTCATGTTCTGACGCTTGTCGTAACCGCCCATGAAGTATCCGACGACGAGGCCGACCAGGACGGTGGCAACACCGAGCAGAACCACCATCAGGAGCGTTGCACGGTCCAACAGGGGCTGCACCGCGAAGTACGCGACAATTCCGATCGCGACGACGATCAGGGAGCTGTAGAGGGCCTTGCGATTCTTCAGGCCGGCAGTCAGCAGGGTCACGCCGTAGGCGATGCCGACCGAGAGGAGAGCCACGACAATCGGTCCAAAGCCGGGCGTGAGGAACCAACCGGTGAGGTCGAGGAACCAGATAATGCCGAAGGCGAAGACAAATCCGATCGCTGCCCACAGAAGGCGGCGCTTCAGGGATCCTGACGTACTCAGGTAAAAGAGGAATGCGCCAACCAGCCCGCACACCATTGTGGCAAAGAAGCTGATGTCCGGTTCACTCAGGAAGTTGTTGAATCCGATTGCCCCGAACTCCTTCAGGAGAACAGCAACCCAGAACACCGGCAGCGAGAAGAAGAGGAACGCCATGAACGTGACACCGTAATCGAGTCCGCTGTACTGCCGGAGCGCGGTCACGATGCCCAGCGTGATGCCAATGACAATGGCAAGGATGGTGGCGGCAGTGACGAGCATGATGGTCTGCCCCATTGCACGACCGAGGAGCTGTGTCACCTCAATACCGGTCACACTGTTGCCGAGATCGCAGGTGAGTGCGAACGGGACGACGCAGCGAACTGCGCCGGATACCCAGGAGAAATACCGCAGGATGGGCGGCACATCGAGATCCAGTAGATCGATTCGCTGCTGGATGAGCTGCTCACGATTGGGGGCGTTGCTTTGGCGCAGATCCGCGAGTGGATCTCCTGAATATGCAGTCAGGATGTACACGAGGAACGAAGCGCCAAAAAGAATGAGTACGGCGGCGATCAGCCGCCTGACAATGTACGTCAACATAGTCTTTTTTGGCCTCAGGGGTTTAGGAAGCGGGTTGTGCCCGACATGTCGGACTGAGTGTAATCCACGTTACGTTTAGTCGAAATTTGGCACTTGCCAATCACTGCAGAAGTGCCTGAGCACCCGAAAGCGCTGGGGCCAGTAGTGCGACCCCAGCGCTTTCGATTAGCTAGTGAACGTGGGCGGTGCGGAGCTGTTTAGGCTACCGACCACTCCCAGAAGTTCCACCAAACTCCAACCAGACCCGGGTTGAAGGTCAGACCCTGTACGGCCTCATCCGCGGCGTTGATGCCGATGGACTGGAACAGGGGCAGACCATAGCCGGTCTCGAAGAGACGGGTATCAACGACGATCTGGAGTTCCTGCTGCTCTGCCGGATCGATGGTGACAATCAGCTCATCCATGGCGGCCTGTGCTTCTTCATCGCAGAAGCCGTTGAAGTTCGAGGCGGAGTCACAGCCGTACAGCTGGGGCACACCGTTCACTCCAACGCCAGGGCTGACCCAGCCGAAGATGGTTGCGTCATAGGTTCCGCCGCCGAGGGCTGATCCCCATTCGTTGCCGGGAAGCCCGCCGTCAACCACGGTGAAGCCAGCCTGCTCGGCGCTCTCCGCGATCAGTGTGTAGGCGTCAACACGGTTCGGGTTGTCAGCGTTGTACATGATGCGAACCTCAGGGGTTGCACCTGCCAGCAGTTCCTTGGCCATGTCGATGTTGGGCTCAGCGAACTCCTGCGATCCGTTGACCGGTACAGCGGCGTCGTAGCCTTCCGTTCCGATGTCGAAGATCTGGGAGTTGCGGGGCTCAGCTTCGGGATCCAGCGGGCCGATGACCGACTCGACGATGGAATCACGAGGGATGGTGTACATGAACGCACGGCGAACATTCTCATCCTCGAACACGCCGGAGTAGTTCAGGTCGATGTGGTCGAAGGAAAGCTCTTCGCCCTCAAGGATCTGGATTCCGTCGATTGCCTCGAGGGAGGCAAGGGTGTCAGCGGAGGCCTGCGGCTGAACAATGTCAACCTCGCCGTTCTGAAGAGCCTGGACCTGGGCGTTGGCATCACCGATGTAGCGGATGGTGATTTCATCCAGTGCGGGCTCGGGGCCCCAGGCGTAGTCCTCGTTGCGGACCAGCGTCATGGACTGGTCAGGAGTCATGTCCTGAACGATGTATGGACCGTTCGACAGGTAGAGTGCCGGATCAGACGGCAGCGTGGTGGTGTCGAATGCTGTGTTCCAGTACTCAGCTACCGCCTGCAGCTCGGGACGATCCTCAGGGCTCTCAGGATCTCCTGCGGGAGCGGTCTGAATCAGTTCGACCAGGGCGTCCTCATCAGCCAGTCCGCCACCGGTGGCAACAACGTGCGCCGGGGTGTCGAGGATGCCGAACGCAATTTCGTAATCAGCGTACGGCTCGGTGTATTCGAGCGTCATGGTTCGACCGTCTTCGCTGATTTCAGGAAGACCAGTCAGTCCGAGTCCGTCGGTGGCACCGGCGTAGGCGAAGTAGGTGGTTCCGGTTTCAGCCTCCGGGTTTTCATCATCGAAATGACCCGACTGTACGGCCCAGGACAGCAGAAGGTCGCCGGCATCGACGGGCTCGCCATCTGACCAGGCAACACCTTCATTGATCGTGTACTCAACGGTGAGCGGATCCTCAGACGTCACCTCATAGGTGCCGAATTCTTCGTTGCGGATGACCTCGAGCGCGTCATTCACGTAGTAGAAGTCCTGATGCGTCAGGTAGCTGACCTTGCCGTTGATGTCGACGTTGCCAGTGGCGCTGTCAGAGTTGAACGAAGTGAAAGGGTTGACCTCGGCAACGGTTACGGCGCCGCCTGATGCTTCGCCCTCGCCGCCTGTGCCGGGATCTTCGCCGCCGCCGCTTTCGGCGCAGGCGCTCAGTGCAAGTGCAGCTATCGCAGCTACACCTACGGCTTTGGAAGTACGTCCGAAACGCATTCCGCCTCCTTGTTTCATGTTGTGGAAGATGTCCTTCATGGTTTTACAAAGGACTGACACGCACTTTGATTCAAAGTGGCGTGCCTCACATGCAGAAAGCCTAAGGGGTATTTATTACTGCTTGGTATCAAAAGCAAAGCGTGTTGATGGTTGTTACCGAGATGCAACCAAATTTTCCCATCAGGGCACGGCATGGCAACGGTACGGCTCCAGTTGCAGCCCGGCACAGTCATCGACCGATACCATGCGCAGCCTGGGCTGAACTCTTCCGAATACGGCAGACTTGCAGGTGTGGATAGCCTGCACGTACTCCCGGGTCCCGGCGCGCCTCAGGGCTTCACAGTGCCGGCTGGAGAACTGCTCGAGCAGTTCTCCCATGCGTCTGGACCAGGAGGCCAAGGCGTCAACACTACGGACTCGCGTGTCCAACTCAGTCTCGACCTCGGGACTACGACAGCTCTAACTGAGGTACAACGCGAACTCGCCCTCGCGCGACTGGCCGCCCGGTTGTCGGGCACCGTGCTCACGATCAGCGCTGCTGAGCACCGTTCCCAGCGACGCAATCGGACGGCGGCAAGGAAACGGCTGGCCGAGCTCCTCCGCGAGGCCGTCGCTCCCACGACCATCCGTCGTCCAACCCGACGTACACAAGGGTCACAACGTCGCCGACTGGAAGACAAGCGTGGGCGGTCCGAGATCAAGCAGAATCGGAGGCGCCCACGTCCCGGCTGAATCACTTCCGGGCAAGGGAGGTCAGGGAACAGGCACCGCTACATCGACGATGCCGACGAACCGGCTGCCAATTCCGTCGTACTCGCTGCGAACCAGACCCGGAATTACCGGTGGGATTTCATCGAGGGAATGGTGGGCGCAACAAACGTAAGTGAACGGCGGCCACCACTTCTTGGGCCGCGCGGCTTCCGAGAAACCACAGACCGCGCAGGTCAACTGGACCCAGACAGGTCGATTACTCGTCCGGTTTTCCTTGGACTGAACGAGCCAGACCGGTGGATTGTGCAAAAGCTCGGACAACTCAGCGTCTGAGAGCCGGGCAGGGATTCCGTGACGGTGTGCCATCTCCAACGGAATATCAAGGATCTGAGCTGCCTCACGTCGCGTAACCACCAGTTAAGGATATGGGACGCGGGTTTCCGGCCCCGGTCCTCCCGACATCAAACGTTGAATCGGAACTCCACCACATCGCCGTCGACCATGATGTATTCCTTGCCTTCGATACGGACCTTGCCGCGAGACTTGGCTTCGGCCATGGAACCGGCCGAGACCAGGTCATTGAAGGAAACCACCTCGGCCTTGATGAATCCGCGCTGGAAGTCTGAGTGGATGACTCCGGCCGCCTCCGGGGCAGTCGCGCCCTTGCGGATGGTCCAGGCACGCGCTTCCTTCGGACCGGCCGTGAGATAGGTCTGCAGCCCGAGGGTGTGGAACCCAACGCGGGCAAGCTGGTCCAGTCCGGACTCTTCCTGTCCGTTCATCTCCAGCATTTCACGCGCTTCCTCCGGATCCAGCTCGACCAGATCGGCTTCGAGCTTGGCGTCAAGGAAAATGCAGTCAGCGGGTTCGACCAGGGCGCGCAGCTCGTTCTGACGCTCAGTGCTGCCGAGAACGGCGTCATCGGCATTGAACACGTAGATGAACGGTTTGGCCGTGAGCAGGCTCAGCTCCCGCAGATGCTCCATCTCGAGCTTGTCGCTTGCGACCGAAGCGAAGATCGTATCCCCGCGTTCGAGGACACCCTGCGCCGCCTGCATTGCAGTCAGCTGCGCAGCCTCGCGCTTCTTGATCTTCACTTCCTTCTCAACGCGCGGGATTGCCTTCTCCAGCGTCTGAAGATCCGCGAGGATGAGTTCGGTGTTGATGGTCTCCATGTCGGACACCGGGTTCACGGCGCCGTCCACATGCACCACGTCCGGGTCGTCGAAGACACGCACTACCTGCGCAATGGCTTCAGCTTCGCGGATGTTTGCGAGGAACTGGTTACCGAGGCCTTCACCTTCCGAGGCTCCCTTGACGATGCCTGCGATGTCCACGAAGGACACCGTTGCGGGCAGCACGCGCTGAGAGCTGAACAGTTCGGCCAGCTTTCCCAGGCGCGGGTCCGGAAGACTGACAACTCCGACGTTCGGCTCGATCGTTGCGAACGGATAGTTTGCGGCCAGGACGTTGTTCCTGGTGAGAGCGTTGAAGAGGGTTGATTTGCCGACGTTGGGCAGTCCGACGATGCCAATAGTAAGAGCCACGGGAAAACAGTCTACCGTCGTGGACGAGGCGTCGGCGCGGAGCCCCGCGGAGCCGACCTATCCCGGAATTGTCGGAGGCACCTGCCATGGTGGAGAAATGGACGGAAACACTCTTCTTCTCGTAGTTCTCACCGCAGTGCTGGGGCTGGTCTTCGGTGCGGGTATCGCCGTCGTGCTCTTGCGCCCGGTCCTCGCCGGGCTGCGCAATGACATGGACGACGCCGGCACCCGCCTTGGCACGGCGGTGTCTGCCCGTGCCGCGGCAGAAGCGGAGAACCGGATCCTGCTCGCACAGAACCGGCAGCTTCTCGAACAGTCCGGTCAGGACCAGTCGGTTCTGCGTGCCATTGCACCGCTGGCGGACAAGCTCGGTCAAGTGCAGGCGCACGTGGGTCACCTGGAAAGGGAGCGTGCGCATCAGTTCGGTCAGCTCGCGCAGCAGCTGCAGGAGGCACAGCTATCGGATTCGAAGCTGTTGTCCACGACCCACTCGCTGGCTTCCGCGCTCCGCAGCACCACCGCGCGCGGGCATTGGGGTGAAGTGCAGCTGAGGCGGATTGTGGAAGCCGCAGGCATGCTCGCCCGTGTGGATTTCTCCGAGCAGGCCACCCTCACCATCGCGTCCCGGGAGGGATCCTCCAACCTTGTCCGTCCCGACATGGTCATCCAGTTGCCGGGGAACAAGCAGATCGTCGTCGATTCAAAGGTCCCGCTGGACGCTTATCTGGAAGCCCAAGGACAGCCGGGCGGAGAGGACCAAGAGCGCAATGGTGCGGAGGAATCGCGCCGCAGCGAACTCCTGACCCAGCACGTCAAGGCGGTTCGCTCACACGTGGATACGCTGGCGCGGAAAAAGTACTGGGAGGGGACCGACAATTCCCCCGATCTGGTGGTGTGCTTTATTCCGCTCGAGTCGGTGCTGTCGAGCGCACTCCAAACGGACCCGGCGTTGCTGGACTACGCCTTCGCGCGGAATGTGGTGCTGGCCTCCCCCGTGACGCTGCTCGCGATTCTGAAGGGGGTCGCGTTCAGCTGGCGTCAGGATGTCCTCACGGAAAATGCCAAGGAGTTGTATGACCTCTCACGGGAACTGTATGAACGGCTGGGCACCATGGGTTCACACATCACCCGTCTGGGCAGTTCGCTCAAGAGCTCGGTCGAGAAGTACAACTCGTTTGTCGGCACACTGGAATCCCGGGTGCTTCCCACCGCGCGCCGGATCAACGCATTTGAGACGGACGCGAGCGCCTCAGAGCTGACCACCAAGCCGGTGGAGACCACACCCCGGCTGTTGAGCGCGCAGGAACTCATCGATACAGAATCGGAGGACGAGCCCGCAGAGCGAACGGCGTAACTTACGGCTTGCTGGAGAGACGTCAGGAAGTGGGTCGCTGTCCCCGGCCGCCGAGCCCGCTCGAGGGATCTCCCATGGCCTTCAGCGCTGCGCGTATTTCCTTCGGCAGCGAGAAGATGATGTCCTCTTCTGCAGTAACCACTTCTTCGACGTCCGCGTAACCATAATCGGCGAGTAGCCGCAGGACGTCCTGCACCAGATTCTCGGGCACGGAAGCGCCAGAGGTGACTCCGACCGTGGACACTCCTTCAAACCAGGACTCATCCACTTCATTGGCGAAGTCAACGCGGTGTGAAGCCTTCGCTCCGTACTCAAGCGCTACCTCTACCAACCGCACGGAGTTGGAGGAGTTTGCGGAGCCCACCACAATGACGAGATCCGCATCCGGCGCAATCTTCTTGATTGCCGCCTGCCGGTTCGACGTGGCGTAACAGATGTCATCGCTCGGAGGATCCTGCAGCGTAGGAATCCGCTTCTTCAGCAACGCCACAGTCTCCATGGTCTCGTCGACGCTGAGCGTGGTCTGCGAGAGCCAGATCACCTTGCTGGGGTCGCGCACCGTTACGCTGTCCACGTCTTCAGGTCCGTTAACGATCTGGATATGTTCAGGGGCTTCGCCGGCGGTTCCCTCCACCTCTTCATGGCCATCGTGACCGATCAGAAGGATGTCGAAGTCATCCCGCGCGAAACGCACTGCCTCGCGGTGGACCTTGGTCACCAACGGACAGGTGGCGTCGATGGTCCGGAGATTGCGCTCTTCTGCTGACCTGATCACTGCGGGCGAGACTCCGTGTGCAGAAAACACCACGAGCGCTCCTTCCGGAACCTCGTCGTTCTCCTCAACGAAAATGGCGCCCTTCTCCTCCAGCGTGGACACCACGTGAAGGTTATGGACGATCTGCTTCCGCACATACACCGGCGGCCCGTAGTGTGCCAGTGCCTTCTCTACGGCGATGACGGCGCGGTCAACGCCCGCGCAGTATCCGCGGGGCGCAGCCAGGAGTACCTTGCGTTGGCCGGCAACCGGTGCAGCGGCGTGGACTTCTTCCGGCGAGCGCCGGTTCCGGGGCACCATGGGCATGGGTACCGATACAGCTGTGGAGGACATACCTCCATGCTAACGGCCCGCACATCTCCGCCCGGCGGGGCATGGGTGCTGTCCGCTCAGAGCCGAGCGCTTCAGTGAGCAGAAAAGTAGGAGGTGCGGTGCTAGCGGCGGGACCCACTGAGCAGCCGACCCACGACGCCCGCGACCAGCAGCAGGATCCCCGCTGCCAACGCCGCGAGACACCATTCCTGGAAGCTGGATGCTGCGCGCTCGGCAAGCGCGGCCTTGAAGACGTCGGCCACTGCACTTTCATCCCCAACCTGGTTCGCCAGGCCGGGCACCAAACCGGAGGTGATCCACAGCACCCCACCAGTGAGCAGGATTCCGAGTCCGAGGAGAGCGAGCGTTGTGCTTCGACGACGAGCCAGTACAAGGGCGAGAACGGCTCCCACGCCGGCCGCGATCGCAAGTGCCGGCCACAGGTCGGCGGCAGTTTCTGCCCTCTCCCCGAGATCAAACGGGTCTGTGCCACCGATATTTACCAGAGTTCGCTCGGGTTCCGGTACATCGACTCCGAATTGACCGCCAAGTTCGGCAGTCACCAGGCCTACGAGCGGTGCAACGTCGAGGGTGAACACCGCGGGACCACCGGAGTCACTATCTAATTGCTCCTGCCCTCCGAAAGTCAGGCCATGTGAGCGCCGCAGGGTGTCCTGCCAGGCCCGATCGAAGTCGGGCAACTGTGCAATGCCCTGCGCTACGTCCCGCACCACCGGCTCCACCGCGTTCGCCACTCCCGGGGGCAGCTCGACACTGGCTGTTGCTTCCTCCGCAAGCGCACCTGCGAGCGTACCCGTGAATTTTGCATCGTCAGCAAGAGGCGCGGTCAGCTGGACGAAGCCGTCTTCGGCCACCACATTGGAAGCGAGCCAGGCACTGGGCAGGGCCACCACACCAAGCATCAGTGCAAACAGGACAAAGAAGGCCGATCCGGCTGTTCTCATCAGCTCCCGTTCCCTTGATTGACGATCCTACGATTATGCCTGCGCCCGCGGGGGCCGTCGTTGCGGCGGCACCGGCGGGCGGAAACTCTCTTCCTGCACATTGCGGTCCGGGTTCAACCGTTGTCAGGAGCACCTGATAAACATTAACCAGTGGCACGGCACCAGCTCGTCCCCTCCGTGTGACGCGAGGGTGGCAGGTGACGAGTGCCGGACAGGCTGATAGGGCGGGTCTTGTATTGGAAGGAAGCGGTATTTGATGAACCACGACGGCGCGCCGGTAGGCACCGTGGTCACAGCTGACTCCTCCGTGTCCACGGATCCGACAACCCTTCCCGAGACGGCGGGGGAAACCTCGGCTGATCAGCCCTGGCCGCTCCATGTGCTCTCCGAGAAGCTGAAAGCCCATATCGAGCGCGCCCCCGCCGCCTGGGTTGAAGGGCAGGTTATTGAACTCAACAAGCGCGGTTCCATGTGCTTTGTCACCCTCCGTGATGTTGATGCTGAAATCTCGCTGTCGCTCACGGTCTGGGGCACAGTTCTGGATCGGCTCACCATGCCCCTGGAGCGTGGCTCCCGGGTGGTAGCCAGACTCAAAGCGGACTTCTGGGTGAAGACAGGGCGCCTGTCAATGCAGGCGTGGGACATTCGGCCGGTCGGTCTGGGTGACCTGCTTGCGCGAATAGAGCGGCTACGCCAGGCTCTTTCGGCCGAAGGACTTTTCGCGTCGCATCGGAAACGTGCGCTCCCGGCGCTCCCCCACCGGATCGGCCTCATCACGGGACGCGATTCCGATGCGGAGAAAGACGTGCTGAAGAATGCCCGCCTGCGCTGGCCTGCAGTCGAGTTTGAGATACGCGAGGTTGCTGTGCAGGGCGTCAACGCCGTCTCGCAGATTCGTTCGGCGTTGCTGGAACTCGATCATATGCCGGAGGTCGATGTCATCATCATTGCCCGCGGCGGCGGCTCGCTGGAGGATCTTCTGGCCTTCAGCAATGAGGATCTGGTCCGGGCGGTCTCAGCGGCCACCACGCCGATTGTCAGCGCGATCGGTCATGAGGCTGATCATCCGCTCCTGGATGACGTGGCGGACCTTCGGGCCTCAACGCCAACGGATGCGGCAAAGCGCGTTGTCCCCGACGTCAGCGAGGAGTTGCAGCGCATCCGGCAGGCACGGGCGCAGCTTTCACGCTGCGTGGACCAACTGATGTCCCGCGAGACTGAGCGGCTGGCACATCTGCGCTCCCGCCCTGTGCTGGCCCAACCGTCCGGAATGGTGAGCGTCCGCCATGATGACCTGGTACGGCTGCGTGACCGCAGCACCATGGCAATTGAAGGTGCAGTAGCACGAGAAGCAGACCGGGTTTCCCACCTTCGCGCCCACGTGAGGTCCCTCTCTCCGCAGAACACTCTGGACCGGGGCTATGCAGTGGTGCAGAACGAGGAGGGCGACGTAGTCCGGACCCCCGATCAGGCACCATTGGATTCCCTGCTCGCCATCAGGGTGGCGGGCGGACGAATCAGCGCCCGTTCCGAAACTTCGAAGAAGCCCATCATCGAATCTCCCACCAGCGAGGACCAGAAATGACCGAATCTCCGGCGAGAGTGACAGAAGCAGCAACCGATGTTTCCCAGCTGAGCTATGAAGAAGCCCGTGAGCAGCTGGTGAAGGTGGTCAGCCAGCTCGAGGCAGGCGGAGTGAGCCTGGAACAGTCCCTTGCGTTGTGGGAACGGGGCGAAGCCCTCGCAGACCATTGCGAACGATGGCTGGAGGGCGCACGCAAACGGCTCGCGGCGGCACGCGACCAGACCGATGCACCGGGCGCATCCGAAAGCTGATCAGGTAGCGGCGAGCTTCGCTTTCTCTGCGGCAACGTCAAAAGTCGCTTTCGGCCAACTGAGCTGCATTCCGGCAAGCACGTCAGTCAGCAACTGCTGGACCGCTATTCGGGCATACCACTTCCGGTCAGCCGGCACTACAAACCAGGGCGCATCCGGAGTGCTCGTCCGTTCGATGGCAACCTGGTAAGCGTGCTGGTATTCATCCCAGAGCGCCCGCTCGTCCAGATCCCCCGGGTTGTACTTCCAATGTTTGTCCTTACGCTCTAGCCGCTCCGCCAGACGTTCCTTCTGCTCTTCCTTGCTCAGGTGCAGCATCACTTTTACGACGCGCGTTCCGGAATCCACCAGGCCCGCCTCAAAATCCCGGATCTCGTCATACCGCGCCTCAATCACCTCCGGCGTTGCCAGCTGGCGCACCCGATGAATCAGGACATCCTCATAGTGTGACCGGTCGAAAACGCCGATCATTCCCGGACCGGGAAGCTCCTTCCGGATCCGCCACAGGAAGTCATGCTTCTTCTCAGTGGGCGTCGGTGCCTTGAAGGCATGATGCTCGACACCCTGCGGGTCCACTGCCCCCACCACATGCCGGACAATGCCGCCCTTGCCCGCCGTGTCCATGGCTTGCAGAATCAGCAAGACGGAGATCGAACTGCCGAACCGGCTCTCCGCGAACAGCTTCTCCTGCAGTTCGGACAAGCCCTTCTTGCCGGCTTCGAGACGCGCCTTCCCCTCCTGCTTGTTGCCGTCGAAACCCGGTGTTGAGTGCGGGTCTATCCGTGCGAGATCCACATCCGGTCCCGCAAGCAGAGCCTGCGTGGGCGAAACGCTGAAATCGGGTACTACGTGCATGGAACCTCCTCGTTGAGGCGCCCGCCGGGGCGCACGGATCAGGGCTTGTACGTACTCAGGAACTCCGCCAGACGACCGATCGCGTCTTCGATGTCTTCGACGCTCGGCAGGGTGACCATACGGAAATGATCCGGGTTGGTCCAGTTGAACGCGGTCCCATGCGAGATCAGGATCTTCTGCTGCTTCAGCAGGTCCAGCGCAAATTGCTCGTCGCTCTTTATGGGGTAGACCTCGGGATCAAGCCGCGGGAACAGATACAGCGCACCCTGTGCCAGTTCGCAGGAAACGCCGGGGATTGCATTAAGCAACTCATGCGCCTTGTCACGCTGCTGGCGGAGACGGCCGCCCGGAAGGATCAGGTCATTGATGCTCTGGTATCCGCCAAGGGCAGTCTGGATAGCATGCTGAGCAGGCACGTTAGCGCACAGGCGCATATTAGCGAGCAGGTTGATGCCCTCGATGTAATCGGCAGCGCGATGCTTGGGCCCCGAGATGGCCATCCAGCCGCTTCGGAACCCGGCGATGCGGTAGGCCTTGGACAGGCCGCTGAAGGTCAGGCACAGGACGTCGTCGCCGGTGACTGAGGCAGCGTTCACGTGCACGGCGTCGTCGTACAGGATCTTCTCGTAGATCTCGTCGGCAAAGATGATGAGGTCATGGCGCCGGGCGAGATCCACGATCTGCTTGATCACTGAGCGCGGGTAGACAGCGCCCGTGGGATTGTTCGGGTTGATCAGAACGATCCCCCGGGTCTGCGGGGTGATCTTGGACTCGATGTCCTCGACGTCCGGCCACCAGGAGTTGCTCTCATCGCAGAGGTAGTGAACCGCTGTTCCGCCCGCCAGGCTGACCGAAGCGGTCCACAGTGGATAGTCCGGCGTTGGCACCAGGACTTCCTCGCCGTTGTTCAACAGGGCCTGCAGCGAGAGCGTGATGAGTTCGCTGACGCCGTTGCCCAGATAGACGTCATCCACGTCGATATTCTGGATCCCGCGGCCCTGGTAGTACTGAACCACTGCCGTTCGGGCGGAGAAAATTCCTCGGGAATCGCTGTAGCCCTGCGCATTGGGCAGGTGGCGGATCATGTCGACGAGGATCGCGTCCGGCGCTTCGAACCCAAAGGGCGCGGGATTGCCGATGTTCAGCTTGAGGATGCGGTGGCCTTCCGCCTCCATGTACTTGGCGTGCTCAAGCAGTGGCCCCCTAATGTCGTAGAGGACGTTGTGCAGCTTGTTGGATTGCTTGAAATCGGCCATCAACCCAGAATGCCATAGCCCGGGCCTGCCCCACCGCATTGTGATGAATGCGACTGGGGCATGCCCGGGCGAACGGCGTTACTCGCCGGCCAGACCCTTTTCCTCGAGCCAGTCAGCGGCGGCATCTGCGGGATTGCGCTTTTCGTCGCCGCTCACCTCGCGGTTGAGGTTGATCAGGTCCTCCGTGGTGAGCATGCTGGAGACCTCGTTCAGCACCTCCCGTGCTTCCTCGCCAACCGTATCCAGGTTCACCAGCGGGAGCACCTGCTGGGCGATGAAGTTGTTGGCCGGGTCTTCCAGCACCACAAGATCATTGTCGGCGATCGACGGTGTCGTGGTGTAGATGTCGGCAACCTGGATGGTGTCATTCAGCAGCGCTTCCAGCGTCACTGCGCCGCCGCCGTCGTTGATGGGTTCAAAGGACTTCGGCACGCAACCGTAGTTCTCTTCCAGGCCGGGCAGGCCGTAAGCACGTTCAGAGAAGGTGCTCGGCGCGCCGATCACCAACTGGTCACAGACTTCGGCCATGTCCTCGATCGACGTCAGACCGTATTCCTCAGCCGTTGCAGAGGTGACCACCATGGCGTCCTTGTTCTGGGCTTCAGAAGGCTCCAGGACCCCGAGGTTGACATCGGGCGACTCCGCTTCCAGCGCTTCGGGCAGCGCGCTGATGATGTCCTCTGCCGACTCCGCGGTTGCTTCCGAATCCAGGAAGAGGAGCAGGTTTCCGCTGTAGTCGGGGATGATGTCAACTGATCCGTCGACGAGCGCCTGGTAGTAGATCTCACGCGATCCGATGTTGAGCTGGGTGTCAGCCTCGATGCCCGCGGCATTGAGCGCACCTGCATAGATCTCGGCAATGATCTGGCTCTCGGGAAAGTCTGCCGAACCGACGGTCAGCGGACCGCTGCTGCCCTCCGCGCCTTCGCTCTCCGTTCCACCCTGCGGGTCTGAGTTGACCCCGCAGGCAGTCATGGCAAGCGCCGCGGTTAGCCCTGCGGTCAACCCGAGCAGACTGCGGCGGAAGCCGCGCGTGGATGTTGTGGTCATGGTGTTCCTCCTTGTGAACTGACGTGGGCTTCCTGCCCACCGGTCTTTGGTGATTCCGCCGGCGTGCGCGATGTGCGCAGGCCCGGCGAGACAGCAAATCGTTGAAGCAGTGCCATCACGCCGTCAACGGCAATGGCGACAACGGCGATCACCACGGCACCGCCGAAGAGGCGCCCGTTGTCCCGCAGCTGGGTGCCTTCGATCAGGAAGACTCCCAGCCCTCCCAGATTGATGAAAGCGACGACGGCGGCCGTCGCCACCACTTGAAGGACGGCTGCGCGGAAGCCACCGAGGATCACCTGGAGCCCGTTGGGAACCTCCACCCGGAACAAGACCTGCGCTTCGTTCATCCCCATGCTTCGGGCGGCGTCCACGACTGCAGGGTTCACCGATGAGATTCCTGCATAGACGCCCGCGAGGATGGGCGGGACGGCGAGGAGCACGAGTGCCCAGATCGGCGGCATCAGTCCAAGGCCTGCCAGCAGCACGAACAGGATGAGAACGCCCAGGGTGGGGAGGGCGCGCAGGATTCCGACGCCGGAAACAATGATGATGCGGCCCTTCCCCGTGTGCCCCACGATCAGGCCGACCGGCACGGCGATTGCAGCGGCAATAAGGATGGTGAGCGCTGTGTACCACAGGTGTTCGATCACCCGGACCGGGATTCCACCGGGTCCGCTCCAGTTCGACCCGAACGTCAGCCACTCGAACATCTGGACCAGCAGGTTACTGCTTGAGTAGTCCATCAGTAGACACCTCCCGCACGTGAGGCATCTGCAGAAAGGTTCGCTTCATTCGTCACGGTCATCGGGTCAGCGGTGACCTTCGTCAGCCGCGCCCAGGGAGTGAGCAGCCGTTCGAGCAACACCAGCATCAGGTCCATGACGAGGGCAAGGACGAGAGTCACGACTATCCCAATCACGATCACAGTCGGGAAGGATCTGAACAACCCGTCGGTGAACAGGGTGCCGAGGCTTGGAATACCGATCAGCGCGCCTACGCTGACCAGCGAAATGTTGGTCACGGAGATCACCCGCAGGCCTGCGAACAGCACTGGAATGGACAACGGCAGGTCCACGGTCAGGAAGCGGCGCAATGGGGTGAAGCCCATTGCGACCGCTGCCTGGCGGACGCCGTCGTCAATGGAATTGAGCGCATCCAACGTTGACCGGACCAGCAGCGCCACCGCATAGATGGTCAGCGCGACGATGACGTTGATCATATCCAGGACCTGCGTTCCGAGTATGAGCGGAAGCAGCACGAACATGGCAAGCGATGGCACCGTGTACAGCAGTGCGGACGTAGTGAGTATCACTCCCCCAAGCGGCTTGCTGAGCCGGGCCGCCTGTGCAACCGGAACCGCAATGATGACACCGAGGACCAGGGGCAGGATGGCCTGCACGAGGTGGTATCCCGTGAGCTCCGCAATATAGGAGAAGTTGTCGATGAACCACTGCATGTCAGACCGCCGTGTTGTGATCGGTACGGCCGCGGTCCAGTCGCGCCTCCTCGATGAGCTCAAGGACCTCGGCCGCTTGGACCACACCGAGGACCCGGCCATCATCGTCGACTGTCACGCCCAGGCCTGACGGCGCGGACAACGCCGCATCAAGAGCGCGGCGAAGCGAATCACCACGGCGGTACAGCGAACCGCCAGGCACCAGGTCCTGCGCCGATCGGACGGTGTCCTGCATCGCCCTCGGCACCCATCCCTGGGGGCGTCCATCGTCGTCGACCGCCAGGGTCCAGGAGGAATCGACGGAGACGCTCGGATCTGCAAGCCGGCTTACCCTCACCGTCTCAATGGGGTGGACCTGCACGCCACCGCCATCCTGGAAAGAAAGGCGGCGGAACCCGCGGTCCCTGCCCACAAATCCGGCCACGAAATCATCCACGGGCGCGCGCAGAATCTCTTCCGGCGCCGCGTACTGGGCCAGCCGGCCACCAGTGGCAAAAACTGCCACCTTGTCACCGAGAATGGTGGCTTCATCGATGTCATGAGTGACAAAAACGATGGTCTTGGCGAGGTCCCGCTGGAGCCGCAGCAGCTCTTCCTGAAGTTCGTGGCGAACCACCGGGTCAACTGCGCTGAAGGGCTCATCCATCAAGAGGACCGGCGG
Organism: Arthrobacter vasquezii; assembly: GCF_029455255.1. Classification (NCBI taxonomy): domain Bacteria; kingdom Bacillati; phylum Actinomycetota; class Actinomycetes; order Micrococcales; family Micrococcaceae; genus Arthrobacter; species Arthrobacter vasquezii. The sequence continues at coordinate 104,366 of NZ_JAROKN010000006.1, forward strand.
GTCCGCAGCAAGTGCGCGTGCAACGCCGACACGCTGCTGCTGGCCGCCCGACAGTTGGCCTGGGTACCTCTTTCCGAGGGCCGGCGCGAGGCCGACGACGTCGAGCAGCTCAGCTGCCCGCTTCCGTGCAGCTGTCCTGGCCACGCCATTCAACCGCGGCACAGTCATGATGTTGTCCAGCACGGTGCGATGCGGCAACAGCCCGGAAGACTGCATGACGTAGCCCATTGATCGTCGCAGCTCTGATGCGCGCTGCCCGCCGATGTCCTGGCCGTCAACGAGGATGGTCCCGGACGTTGGTTCCACCATCCGGTTGATCATGCGCAGGGACGTGGTTTTGCCGCAGCCCGATGGCCCCACGAGGACCGTGATTGTTCCCCGATCAATGTCCATACTGAGGTTCTCCACAGCGGCCGTGCCACCGCCATAGTTCTTGGACACGTTACGGAACTGGATCATTGCCCTGGGGCTGGAACTGCCCGCGCCGGGGCCCGAAGTCTCGCCGGTCATGAAGCCATACCTTTCATCGACGTCGGGCCCGGCCCGCGGCCGTTCCCTGGCGATTCTGCTTACCCGGCAAGCGCGAAAACGCTTGGCAGGGGCATCACCTTGTTGAGTCTAGCTAGGCGTTCGTTGTGCACAAGCGCTTGTATGGCCCGGACGGAAACTTTGTCTCGAATCGTTAACACGGAACCGGTTCCCTGTTAACGGGCGCGGTTGTGAGCCGACAATTCGGGGTGCCTCATCCCTCGCGGAAGCGATTGCGGAAGTCCTTCGCGAGCGCCGCTTCCTTTGCCATGCGGTGGAAGGAACGGCCGTGCCGGCGCTGCTCTGCGACGCTCTGGCGGCGGTGAAGGCCGGCAAGCTCGCGCTGCATCTTCTGGTAGCTCAACCAGCGGCGCTCCTCCAGCTCACCCGTGCCAAGAGCGTTTTGGACGGCGCACCCGGGCTCGGAACCGTGCGCACAGTCCGTGAACCGGCAGTGTCCGAAGAGCTCCTCAACATCACCGAAGACCGCCTCCAGCCCGTCCTCCGCATCCCACAGGGCGAACCCCCGCACGCCCGGAGTGTCCATGAGCACCGAGCCGGCTCCCAGCGGAATGAGCTCCCGCACCGTGGTGGTATGCCGTCCCTTTCCGTCACCCGCACGCACCTCCCCGGTGTCCTGGGCGTGACAACCCACCAGCGCGTTGATCAGCGTCGACTTGCCGGCGCCCGAGGGACCGATCAGCGCCAGGGTGCTTCCCACGCCGATCCTCGAGTGAAGGGCATCAAGGCCGTCCCCGGCCTCGGCGGAGGTGGTGAAGAGCTCCACGCCGCGGGCGCGCTCGATGGTCTGGCCCACAACCTCGTCGAACCGGCTGCTCAGATCGGCTTTGGTCAGGATGACAAGGGGCACAGCGCCCGAGTCCCACGCGGCCACGAGGGTCCGTTCAAGCCGGTTGGCCGAGAGCGGACGGTCGATCGGCACCACCACTCCCACCAAATCAACATTGGCCGCGAGGACCTGCGCTTCGGACAGCGGATCGTGCGCTCTCTTGCGCTGCAAAGTCGAGTAGCGCGGCAGGAGGCCGACGACGGCGGGAGGCGCTGCGTCGTCGTCAGAGATTCGTGCCAGCGCCACCCAGTCACCGGTGACCACTGTGCCATCGGTGTCCACGTGCAGCGGTCCGTTGGCGGTGATGAGCAGGACCCGCCCCCTGTCGGCACGGATTGCACGCGCCGGTTCGAGCGCAGGGTGACCTGGTGTTGGAACGGCGGATGGGAAGGTGAAGGAAAAGAGATCGCGGATGCGGTCGGTAAAGCCGTACTCGGAAAGCGTGTTCAAGGAAAGTCCTTCTTCAGGAGCCTTCCACCACGGAAAGAATCAGTGCGATTGCGGGCGGGAGGCGGAGGTTATGACGAGGGCGGTGCGTGCAGCTGTCAGGCAGGATGCAGCAATGGAAACCGTGTTCATAACGTCACCTCCGTCAGCCTCGAGGGCAATCGATCGCGTGTGTGGTCCGCCGGGTAGGAAGCGGAAGAGTTTTATAGTAGCGCCCGGCCCGGGCTTTGGTAAGAGAGCCGGATCGCTGTGTCAACGAGTTCGACGCGTGTCAGATTGGGCACCTCAGCAAGCGGCACCCAGGCCGCTTCATCAGTGGAGCCGTCCAGTTCGTGGACCAACTCACCGGAAACCGCGTGCGCTCGGTAGACAATCCGCAGCGCGTGCATCGGTTTGCCGGAACCGTTCAGCCTATCCTCCGGCGCAATGTGCAGGCTGTCGACGCCCAGGAGCTCCTCGAGTTCGACGACGTAGCCGGTCTCCTCCAGCACCTCGCGGACGGCGGCGGTTGGCGCATCCTCTCCCAGTTCCAGACCGCCTCCCGGTAGCGTCCATCCCTGCCTGCCGTGCTCGTTCCAGTGCGCGAGCAGAATCATTCCATCCCGCACGACGACGGCATACGCTCCTACCCGGGTGTCCCATTCCTGCGCCATGAACGCCAGTGTAAACCTGCCCGCCGGCTACAGCGCGCCCGTTCGCAGGAGGTAGTCCACGCCGTGCACCGGGTCCACGCTGAGGAAGCGCACATCTGTGAAGCCGTCTTTCGCGAGCCCGGCCTTGATCAATTCCTGCAGCTTTGGCTGATGCACGGCGAGCCCTCCGCCGATGATGACCGGACTGTGTGCTCCGAGAACCGAGGCCACGTCGGCAACCAGCCCACACAGATAACGTGCGCCGTCGTCGATGATCCTTTGGGCGCCGCTGTCGCCGGCCCCAGCGGCCTTGAACACCAGGTGCGCCTGACCTGCCCAGTAGCGCCTACCCGACGGCCGGTGGAACAGGGCTATGAGTTCTTCGGGTTTCTGCGCGCCGGTGGCCTCAAGAACCGACTCGCCCAGCACCCCCAGCGGTTCTGCGCGGTTGAAGCGGTGGAGCGTTGCGCGCACTGCTTCCCTGCCCACCCAGTAGCCGCTGCCCTCGTCTCCGAGCAGGTACCCCCAGCCGCCTGAGCGCGCCTGCCGACCCGCGCCGTCCAGCCCCCAGGCCACGGACCCCGTGCCCGCGATGACCGCAATTCCGGTGGAGGCTGCGCCGGCGGCAAGGATCAGGCGGGTGTCATGGACAACGTCGATCCGGGCGTTCGGCACCTGCCCGGCGATCAGCTGTCGGAGGGCGCCGGCGTCGTCGTCGGTATCCACGCCGCCCGACCCCGCCACGACGTGACCCACCTGCCCGCCCAAGGCTGTGAAGAGCTCTGCGAGGTTCCGCGCCGCTTCCTCCGCTGTGACGTTTTGGACATTAGCGCTCCCGCTCTTTGCTTCTGCGGCCACAACACCTGCGCTCCAGCGCACCCCGTGGGTCTTGGTACCGCCGATATCGAGACCGACGACGTCGGCAGCTGGGTTTTCGTGCTTGTGCTCTGGCATGAGCACAAGGTTACGCACCGCCGGTAGGCTGGAGGAATTCCCGCAGACAGGACCACAGGCAGGAACTCAGGCAAGGCAGGAGCACCCGCATGACGAACAGTGGCAAACCGGACGGACTGGATCCGGTGGACCGTCGAATCGTGCAGGAATTGCTCGCTGACGCACGGATCACCAATGCGCAGCTCGCCGAGAAGGTGGGCGTTGCACCATCCACTGCGCTGCTCCGGACCCGCCAGCTAACGGAGCGCGGAGTCGTCAGCGGCTATCACGCCGAGGTGAATCTGGCCGCAATCGGCCGTGCTGTGCAGGCCCTGATCTCCGTGCAGCTCAATGGGCACAACCGCGAGGAAATCGACAGGTTCACCTCCCGCGTGCCCGCACTCCCCGAGGTGGTCGCCACGTACCATGTTTCAGGTGCGGTGGATTACCTCATTCACCTCGCGGTGGCAGACACGGACGCCCTGCGAGACTGGGTACTGGACTACCTCACCACCGATCCGGTGGTAGGACATACGGAGACCACCCTGATCTTCAACCGCATGGAGGGCAACGCGGGCCTGCTGGCCGGAGAGGGCTAGAGGCTAGAGCCACAGCCCTGAATGACGGAGAGCCGTTCCGTCGCGGAGACGGTCCTCGTGTGCACGGTGGTCAACCATCGTGTGTTCCTGCGCAGCGCGCCGTTCGCCTGTGCTGACGAGCCAGCGGCCAACAGCAATGAGCAGGGCTTCGAATCCGGAGGGTTGTGCTGGTGGGTAGAGACCGGCAAGCGTGGTCATGGCGTGTGCTCTTTTCGGGAAGCAGGCTCAGGGAACTGGCCCTGGACGATCGGAAAGGTGTTCAGGTGGATCTGCACGGCCTTGGCGTCCGGCGAAGCATTGCCGTCCGGCCGGTACTTTTCGAAGAGGTCGCGTGCAAGGCGCATCAGCTCATCCGACAGCTCAGCGAGTTGGGCAGCGGTGAGACGGGCGTTGATGGTGGAGATGACCGAGGCATCCAGCCACTCCTCCGGCAGTACGAACGGACCGCGTTCCATGTAGTCCTCGAGCAGCGCGGCCCGATTATGGCTGAACTCCCGATTGACGATTGCGGCAACCTCCCGGGTACCGGGATCATGCGCCATTTCACTGGAGTAGAGGTTGAGGGCACCGGGTGGGCGCTCCCACCAGCGCTCTCGCGCTGATCCCCGACCTTCCACTTCACGGACAAGCTCGTGCCGCGCCAACTGCCTCAGGTGGTAGCTGGTGGACCCGCTCGACTCCCCGAGCCGGGCTGCGAGCGCACTGGCAGTCTGCGGACCGAACTGCGACAACGCGTTCAAAAGCTGGATCCTCAGTGGATGCGTCAGCGCTTTCAAAGCGTTGATATCGACAGTGCGATCGTTCGGTTTGGCAGACTCCATGAGAGGAGAATACACCTGCAAAGATTCCTTTGCAATGCTTTCTTTGCAAATATTTTCTTTGTAGATTCAGGCCTTTGATGCAGCGCTTCGGCGAAGGTAAATCGCCATACCGACGCAGGCAGCCGCAATCACAGCCGAAAAGAAAGTGACCGCAGTCATCAGCCCCAGTGCATCCACGGCGAGGCCCAAACCAAGCACCGGGACGGCGCTTCCGAGGTAGGTGATCACATAGACGGTGCTGATGATCTGTGCATGCTGGGAGCCTTCAACCTGCTGCGCGACCGCGTTGAAGAGGATTCGGAAGGCGATCCCCTGCCCCGCTCCAGCAAGAACCAACGCGGCAACAAAGAGGGAAACGCTGCCCACACTGCCCGCGAGCGGAACAAGCGCAACCCCGCCCGCCATAATGAGCAGCCCAACTGCTCCGGCCTGCGCGGGTTTCGCTGCGCCCTGCGGGAATAGCTGGCTCGCAGCCGAGACCGCCAGGACCAGCCCGGCAAGCACGCCCACCAAAGGCCTGCTGACCTCTCCGGCCATGGCGGTGACATAGGTCGGTGCCAGGCTGAGCGAGAAGCCGAACACGGCGAAACTGAGAAAGCCGACGGCGGCAGCGGACCAGAACGCCCTGCGCGCGGTCCTGGACACCGCTGGGCGTCTTGGCTTCAATGCGGACAATGGGCGGGCAGGCAGCGCGGGCTTGATCGCGGGGCGGGCATCGAGGCGCACCAATGGAATCAGAAGCAGCGCGAGGAAGACGGCGTAAATCCCGAACGGAACCCTTGTCGGCTCGGGAAGCAGGGACAGGAGTCCGCCCACGATCGGCCCTGCAGCCACTCCCCCCGCGGACGCAACCAGCGTAAAGCGTGACGCCCATTCCGGACGGTGCGGCAACAGATCCCGCAGCGCTGCAGAACTGGCGCCGGTAGCGCACGCCACTGCCGCTCCCTGAAGGCAGCGGCCCAGGACCAGCATGGGCAGCGATGTGGCTGTGCCGAACACAACAACACCCACTACGCCGGTGAGGACGGCGAGCACCAGTGCAGCCCGGCGCCCGATATGGTCCGACCAGTGACCGACCAGGAGCAGGCCCGCGACAAGGGTCAGAACGTACGCGGAGAACGCTACCGTCGTATCGAAGGCGCTGAGGCCGAGGTTGGCGCGGATCAGCGGGTATAGCGGGGTCGCGAGATTGGCCCCCACCAGCAGCGTGGCCAGCACGACGACGGTGAGGCCGAGCCGTGTGCGCCTTGATGCGTCCCAGCGGGGAGACTGCGCGGTTGCAGGACGCATCCGCAATTCGCTGATGACGCTCATGTACACCTTCCGCCGATTCCTACCATTCCTCCTATTGATGGTGAGGTCTGGGGGTTAGCGTGGCAGCTGAATTCGGCATACTCTGATCATCGTGCTCAAAATTCGTGGGAGATTAGGCTCCCCGGTGGGCTGAACGAGGAGTTGTACGCATGCTGGACCGAACAGACATCCGTCTCCTCCGCGAGTTGGTCCACGAACCGCGCTCGCAGGTCAGCCAGCTCAGCGAGACTCTCGGCATGGCCCGCAACACCGCGCAGGCGAGGATGCAGCGGCTGTTCAGATCAGGCATCCTGCGCAGGAGCGGAAGGGAACTGGACCTTGCGCGGCTGGAGTACGACGTCGTCGCTTTCGTCACGATCGAAGTAACCCACCGGGAACTGGACGGTGTCATCTCGGCACTGCGCACGCTGGAACAGGTGCTCGAGGTTCATGAGATCTCAGGCCGTGGCGACGTATGGTGCCGGGTGGCGGCGAAAGACACCCATCACCTCCAGTCAGCGCTGCGGTCGGTCCTGCGCATCAAGGGCGTAATCCGAACCGAGACAGTGCTGGCCCTGCATGAACACATCCCGTACCGCGTGGAGCCTCTGCTTGACCGGCTGCTTGCCGAGAAGTCACAGGCCAAACCGTCTTCGGAATCCTGATCGCCGCCCGGAAATAGCCGCTTCCGTTCTCATCTGCATCTCATGATGTGTGGGGATACTTGGTACATGAAACGGTCACAGGTGCATACCTGGCTCATTACCGCAGCCAGCGCGGGAGCTGTTGTTGCGGTTGGCGTGGCGATGATCGGCTCGTTGCGCGGGCCTGCACCGGAGAACCTGGGTCCAGCCGTAGGCGTGACCGACACGCAGGTACCGGCGCCTCCGGGCACTCCCTCGCCTAGCCCCACGCAAACTCCCACCCCGGCAAGCACCGCGGCTCCGTCCGTTTCCCCCTCGGAAGTGCCCGCCCCTCCCGCGCCGGAGCCCTCGGCCGAAGCGACTGTCGAACCTACGGAAGCGGCCTCGCCGCCACCCGCTGTTGTTCCCGCCCCGCCGCCCGTGATCCAGGACGACGATGACGACAGAGGTCGGGGACGCGGCGGCGATGACGGCATTGAGGATGACGGCGAGGTAGATGATGACTAGGCCCAACGCCGGAGCATCCACCCGTCCCGCAACGGGCCCGGCCTTGCCGCCACTGGGTGAGGCACCACCCACGGAGCGGATGGCGCTGGGCCCTCCCCCGTCCGCTGAACCGACGATCCTCGTGAAGCTGCCGCACGTGGTGGAACCAGACGCTCCCGCTGCAGCTGGCGAACGCGAGGGCAAACCCGGACTCCGGACCCGTATCCTCCAGTCGCTGCGCGGATACTCATCGGTGCGCACCCGGGTGCTGGCGGCAATGCTGGTACTCAGCGCGCTGGGGCTGCTGCTCGCCGGCGCCACTGCCTACGCACTGCAGCGCAACGACCTCAACAGCGAGATGGATGAATCACTGGCCCGCAGCTTCCAGGAGCTGGAAACCCTGTTGGCAACCGGTATTGATCCCGACACACTGGAGCCGTTCGTGGAGGCGGACCAGCTGGTCTACCTCCTCATGCAGCGCACGCTGACCCAGCCCAATGAAGGAATGATGGCGGTACGCGGTGACCAGGTGATTTTCTTCGCGAACGAGGAGGTCGACGTCCGCCTTGAGGATGATCCGGAGCTGGTCAACTATGTAACCGATGTAGCGCCGCCGGATCAGGTAACCATTCAGTCGGTAAGTACCGCCTTCACCGACTACCGGGTTCTGGTGGCCCCGGTCATGCTCGCGAATGATACCCAACCGACCTTTTTCGTACTGGGATTTGATGCCGAGGCGGAGCACCAGCAGCTGAACCGGACCTTCGGCACCTATGCGCTGATCAGCTTCGCCACGCTGGCGCTCATCGGCGTCGTAGGATTCCTCCTCGTCGGCAAGCTGCTCGATCCTATCCGCAGGGTCCGCACAACTGCGCAGCGCATCACGGACACGGACCTCTCGCAGCGGATCGAGGTGACCGGCAATGATGATCTTTCCGACCTGACCCGCACGGTCAACGCCATGCTCGACCGCCTGGAGGGCTCGTTCACCTCACAGCGCCAACTGCTCGACGACGTCGGTCACGAATTGCGCACGCCGATCACCATTGTGCAGGGGCACCTGGAGCTGCAGGACTCGTCAGACCCGAGGGATGTCCAGGCGGTGCGCGACATCGCCCTGGATGAGCTCGACCGGATGCGCCTGCTGGTGGATGACCTCGTAACCCTCGCCGGCATAGCAGGGCCGAACTTCGTGCGCCCCGAACCTGTAAATCTCGGCAGACTGACCGACGATGTGATGGACAAGGCACGGACACTGGGGGCCCGCCGCTGGATCATCGATTCGCGGGCGGAGGCAATTGCAGTGCTGGATCCACGCAGGATCACTCAGGCGTGGCTGCAGCTGGTGGCCAACTCGGTGAAATTCACGGAGGAAGGAACCACCATAGCGATCGGCTCCCGCAAGGACGACGACGGCGCGTGGCTCTGGGTGCGCGACGAAGGCACGGGCATCGCCCGTGAGGACCAGAAGAGGATCTTCGATCGCTTCGAACGTGGGCCGAGCAGCAAGCGCACCGAAGGCGCCGGTCTCGGCCTCACGATCGTCAGCGCTATTACGGAGGCACATGGGGGTGCCGTTGAGCTTCGGTCTGCACCCGGGCAGGGCTCGACGTTCACTATGGCGATCCCGTCCCTGCCGCTGGGCTCCACCCCGACCACCGCTGAGGAAGAACGTCCGTGAGCCAGATCCTGATCGTTGAGGACGAAGACCGTATCAGCTCCTTCGTGGCCAAGGGCCTGCGTTCCGCCGGCTACGTGCCGACCGTGGCAGATAACGGGCGGGATGGGTACCAACTCGCGCAGACGGGAGACTTCGAGCTCATAGTGCTGGACCTCGGGCTGCCTGACCAAGACGGTTTCACCGTGCTGCGCCGGCTCCGGGAGTCCAAGAACAGCACTCCGGTCATCATTCTCTCGGCGCGCAGCTCGGTCGATGACACCGTGGCGGGGCTGGAGGGCGGTGCGGATGACTACATGTCCAAGCCCTTCCGATTTGAAGAGCTGCTGGCACGGGTGCGCCTGCGCCTTCGGCAGGAAGCCCCGACCGCCGACAACTCCGTGCTCTCCCACGGCGATCTCCAGCTTGATCTGAGGTCCCGCAGGGCGCTCGTCAACGGGAAGGAAGTGGATCTCTCAGCACGGGAGTTCGCTCTCGCAGAGGCGTTCCTTCGCAATCCCGGCCAGGTACTCAGCCGGGAACAGCTGCTCTCCCGCGTCTGGGGTTATGACTTCGATCCCGGCTCCAACGTGGTGGACGTCTACGTGCGCTACTTGCGGAACAAGCTGGGCGCCGAGCGCTTCGCGACCGTGCGCGGTATGGGCTACCGGCTCGTCGCCGACGTTTCCTGACACACCTCTACCGCCGCGAGATCAGCGTCCGGATCTCGGGCCACCGTCCACCTGGTTCCAGCATGGGCGGACCCGGGCGCGGTTGGGGGAGACGCACCCGGGTCCTTCGGAAGTGACCGGTTGGGACAACTGCTGTCCGAACCGGCCACGGGTCCCGTTGCTCAATCATGGCGATCCATTGTGAGAGCAGGAGGAAGCCCTGATGAGAAAACTCTCATCCAGCAGCCGGACCCGGACCGCGGCCCGGACCCAGGAAGTTCTCAGCCACCAGCAGCCGCTGCAGCGCGCCTTCCCGCCAGCCGCCGCCGGCCTGGTTCCGGCCTGAATTCCTTGCACCCGCTACAAGAGTCAGGCTCACCCCTGCCGCCCGTGCCCTAAGCGCTGTGGGGTCGACCCGCTCCTCGAATACCCTTTGGAACCGCGCCAGCGCTGCGGGAACTGCGGTGTAGCGTTCATCAACGCAGGGCAGCATGGCAAGGTGGGCCAGGAAACATGCCAAATCGTCGATCAGGTGGCCGGGACCCAACCCGTCGAGATCAAGAACAGCAGTGATGCTTCCGCCATCGACCAGAAGATTGCCCTCATAGAAATCACCATGGGTTGGAACCACCGGCCCGGCCGGTGCTGCGCGGATGCCATATTCCACCCTGGAAGCCAGCGTTTTGATCCGCTCCGATTGGTCAGGCAGCACGGCTGTGGCGGCGCCCGCGTAGCGGTGGACTCCCGCAGACCACGGCCGCCGCGCCGGCAGGTCACACACGGCACGGGGCAACCGCTCCAGCAGATCGACCACAACTTCCGGCTCAAAACCGGTTGCGCCATCCTCCAGCAGCCGCTGCGCGAGTGGTGTTCCGGACGCCTGCCTGGTGACCAGCACATCCCTGCGCGGGGACTCCGCAGGTTGTGGAACGGGAATGCCTGCATCGAGCAGTAGCCGGTGCCTCTCGTACAGCGCCGCAGCGCGGCCCCGCGGCAGCACCTTCAGGAAGCGGGTCTCCCCCGCGCCCTCGGCCCGAAGCACTGCCCGCCTCATGGGGCGATAGCCGAACGTTGTCAGCGTGGCCGCAGGCACACCGAACAGTTCGGGACCAACAGAGCGGGCATCGCACGCCCAGTCCAGATCAGGAAGCAGCGGATCATTGGGATGGCTCCAGGCCAGGAGCGGCAGGCCTTCCGGACCGTGCAGGCGCACGGAACGGGCAAACGTTCCGGGTACCGGACGGGTGGTGACGCACAGGAACCCGTTCAGTATTTCGCCCGATACCTCGCATCGGATGGCGTAAATACCCGTGACTCCCGCGCCCGGCCGGTGATGGATGCCGCTCAGGGACCATTGGATGAGCGAACCGGTCAGGGCTGCTGCCGCCGCCTCGAGTGCCGGCCCAATGGCCCGTCCTTCCAGCAGCGCGAGCTCTTCCGCCTCCGTCAACGAAACACTCGGGCTTTCAGCCGCGGACTAGGCGCGGCGACGCTGCAGGATGTCGTCCAGGTTCATCTTGGGTGTAGCTGATGTCTCGGCCTGCGGAGCAGCAGTCGTGGGCGCGGAAGCAGTCGTCGGCGCGACGGCACCGTTCTTGATCGGCGTCTTTGCCACGGGCTTTGGCGCCTCGGGCAGGTCCAGCGGAGCCGGATCCTCGCGCTCAGCTTTCGGAGCCTCAATGTACATGGGCTTCGGTACCTGCACGGGCTGCCAGGGCGTTCCTGAGCCGGCGGGATTCGCTCCCGACTCTGCGGCAACAGCGAGTGCCGCTGCGCGCAGCTCGGCTGCAGTGAACTGGACCGGGGCAGCGACCGTGGCGGAGGCGCCGTCGTCGTGAGGTGTGCTTTCTTCCGCCGTGTGGTGGGCTCCTCCGTCGGCTCCTCCGGGGATTCGTTCCCGGAATCCGAGCCCACCAGCGGCGCAGGCAGATCAGGGGTCTCCCCCACATTCTCGCTGTCTCCGGTCACAGCGCCGGAGTCTCC